>JBAWFY010000268.1:0-2394 GCA_049592335.1 Occallatibacter sp. | reverse complement strand
GGCCAGCATCGATCCCGGCAAACTGACCCGCGAAGTTGCCTCCCGGTACGCCAACAGCCTCGCAGTTGCGCGCCGTCTTGTGGACATCGCTTCGGCTCGCCTCTGGCTTGCCGAAGGCGTACCTCTCGCCGACGTTCTGACCATGCTCGAAGTCCGTCATCGGTTCGAGCTTTCGAGCACCGATTGCCGGGGCTATGCCATTGAGATTCTCTGGGCCGCAGAACTTGAGATTGTCTCTTCCACGCGCGGCCCAAATTCCACCCCCAAGGAGCCTCCATATGCCGTTGCTTGAGATCGTTCAAACCACACATGTCAATGCCACCATCCGGCTTGAGGAATCGACCGCCGCGCTGGTCGATCAGTACGCCGCTTTCCTTCACGCGCCACCCGATGAAGTCGTCGACAAAGCCCTGGCTTATGTCTTCTCGAAAGACCGTGACTTCCAGGACTTTCTGCGGACCCCGGAAGCTGCTCATGTTCAGCCGGCTCTTCGCGTCCGCCGGTTCGGTCAAAACGGCTCTGCTTCGGAGCCTGCTAACGGCACATCGAAGCCAGCGAAACCTGCCGAGACCGCCCATGATCAGCGCCCGCGCAGCTAGGGTTTCGGCCGTCAGGATCCCGTTCGTCGCTCCGCGCCGGGTTTATTTCGACACTCCACCCCTGAAAGGGTACTGCCAAGGAACCTTGGTTCCTTGTAGCGAACCAGTTGAATTCATGGGGCGTTCAGAGTTTCTGGTTCCTTACAAGGAACCTGGGTTGCTGGTGAGGAACCCTTGAAAACAAGCCATTAGAGGGCCATAGAAATGAACAGCACTGCGAATGGTAACGACCTGACAAGGTTGAGAGGACGGACGGCGCGCTCTCGCAGCATCGGCACCAAACTGACGCCAGAGGAAGAAGAAAGAGTCATTGCCGCGGCGGAAGGAGCGGGAAAAGCGCCCAGCGAATGGGTGCGCGATGTGATCGCGCGCGAGGTGCGCGTCGAAGTCGATGAGCGGATTGCTGAATACGCATTTACCGAATTAGTCGGCCTCCAATTGCTCATGATGAACACGCTCCAGCCGCTCCTGCAGGGTCAGAAAATGGGCGCCGAACAGTTCCAAAACCTCGTGGAACAGATCCAAGCGACGAAGCAGAACAAGGCGCGGGAACTGCTTGCCCGCCGCGTCGTCAGGGAGGAGAAATCCCATGTCCAACATCTATAAGTGGGGCAGGAATGAATCGGCCATCTGGCCTCCGCATGGACCGGTCTACTCATGGGGAGCCGTGCTCGGGAGCGCGGTTCTCTGCGGATTTTTCATCTGGCTCTGTTTCCTCATTCGCCTTACGCCGCTCCAGCGTTACTACTTGCCGTACTACCTTCGCAGCGAAACGGCGGGCGCGATCCGGCCGGCCGGAACGTACCAGCTGCTTTACGTTCTCGACCCCAATGGAAGCCTCCGGCCCGCGCAGGACGACGATGTGAAGCCGGGCAAAACCGAGGAGCCCGGCGGCAAGACCATTCCACTAGAACTATCGACCGAAGCGCTGAGTCGCGGCGCTCACGCCCTGTACCGTGAGCCCGCGCGAGTGTACCGCAATCAGGGTCTCCATGCTTACCTTGCCCGCTGGGTGTACGCCGGGCAGGACCCAATCCAGCTCTTTTCCCGGCCCATCGAAGCGGCATTTGGCCTGCTAGCGATCGGTCTGATTTTCACGGTCGGATGGGATATTTCCCGGCGCAAGCAACTCCGTTACGGGCGCCGCCTGCGTGGCCCGGAGATGCTGGAGCCGGCGGCGTTCACGAAAAGATTCAAGGCGCATGGGCTCGGCCTGGCCGTGAACAAGGAAGGCACCGTCGTGCGGCTCCCTGCGCTTGCCGAGAACAAGCATCTGGCCATGATCGGCGACACGGGTTCGGGCAAGTCCACGGCCATCCGGCAGATTCTCCTGGAGATCAAAGCGCGCGGCCACAACGCCATTCTGTACGACTCATCGGCGAGCTTCCTGGAGCAGTTCTACGACGAAAAGCGCGGCGACATCGTCCTCAATCCGATTGACACCCGGTGCCCCTACTGGTCGCCTGTGGATGAGGTCGAGGACATGGCCGAGGCCGAAACCATGGCCGCCTCGCTGTTCCCGGAAAACGATATAAACAGGTTCTTTATCGACGCTCCACGCAAGATTTTTGCCTATCTGATCTCGTTCGGTCCGAGTCCGTCTGACCTCGTGGCATGGATGTCGAATCCCGCCGAGATCGAAAAGAAGGTGCAGGGTACCGAGATGCAGGAGCTGATCGATGCCTACGCGCCGAATCAGCGCGCGGGCGTTTTGAGCGCGCTCGGAATGGTGGCGAACGCCCTGCGCTACCTACCGCCGGTTGAGAAAACAAAGTCAAAATGGACCGCCCGCGCG
>JBAWFY010000267.1:0-4779 GCA_049592335.1 Occallatibacter sp. | reverse complement strand
ACGTAAACTTCATGGCCAGCAACCTGACCGGCCAGGTGCGTAACATCGCGGAAGTCGCAACCGCCATTGCGAACGGCGATCTTTCGAAAAAAATTACAGTCGACGTGCGCGGCGAAATCCTGCAGCTCAAGGAAACGCTGAACACGATGGTCGAGCAGCTTCGTTCGTTTGCCGCCGAAGTGACGCGCGTGGCTCGCGAAGTGGGTTCGGAAGGCCGGCTGGGCGGCCAGGCGAACGTGCCCGGCGTGGCCGGAACGTGGAAGGACCTTACCGACTCAGTGAACGCCATGGCCGGCAACCTGACAGCACAGGTGAGAAACATCGCCGAAGTGACGACAGCCGTGGCGCGCGGCGATTTGTCGCGCAAGATCACGGTGGACGTGAAGGGCGAGATTCTCGAGCTCAAAGACACCATCAACACCATGGTGGACCAGCTGAACGCGTTTGCCGCCGAGGTGACGCGCGTGGCCCGCGAAGTGGGCACGGAAGGCAAGCTGGGCGGCCAGGCCCTGGTGCCGGGCGTGGCCGGAACGTGGAAAGACCTTACCGACAACGTGAACGTGATGGCGGCCAATTTGACGGAACAGGTCCGCGGCATTGTGAAGGTGGTCACGGCCGTGGCGAACGGCGTGCTCACGCAGAAACTGACCGTGAACGCCAAGGGCGAAGTGGCCGCGCTGGCCGAGACCATTAACGGCATGACCGACACGCTGGCCACCTTTGCCGACCAAGTGACCACGGTGGCCCGCGAAGTGGGCGTGGAAGGGCGGCTCGGCGGACAGGCGAACGTGCCCGGCGCCGCCGGAACGTGGAAGGATCTGACCGGCAACGTGAACCTGCTGGCCGATAACCTGACCAACCAGGTGCGCGCCATCGCCGAAGTTGCCACAGCCGTGACCAAGGGCGACCTGACGCGGTCGATCCAGGTGGAAGCCCGCGGCGAAGTGGCCGAGCTCAAAGACAACCTTAATACCATGATCGACAACCTGCGCCTGACGACCGATCGCAACACCGAGCAGTACTGGTTGAAGACAAACCTGGCGCGGTTCACCGGAATGTTGCAGGGCCAGCGCGATCTGGGCACGGTGGGCCGCATGCTTCTGTCGGAGCTGGCGCCGCTGGTGAATGCTCAACAGGGCGTGATCTACCAGATGGGCAGCGAGCCCACGGCCGGAGACGCCACGCTGGTCCTGCTCTCTACCTACGCCGATACGCCGGATGGCAATGTTTCAGAGGTGCGCATCGGCGAAGGACTGATCGGCCAATGCGCTTCGGAAAAGCGCCGCATGTTGATCACTGAGTTGCCGCGCAGTACGTCGCCCATCCGTTCCGGCCTGTTCAAAGCCAAGCCGAAGAACGTGATTGTGCTGCCGGTGCTCTTCGAAGATCGCGTGAAGGCCGTCATCGAACTCGCCAGCCTGGCGTCATTCACGGCCTCGCACCTTTCCTTCCTCGAGCAGCTCACGGCATCGATCGGCATCGTGCTGAACTCAATTGAAGCCACCATGCAGACCGAAGGCCTGCTGAAGCAGTCGCAGCAGCTGGCCGCAGAACTGCAGACACAGCAAAAGGAATTGCAGCAGACCAACGAGCAGTTGGCGCAAAAGGCGCAGCAGCTGGCCGAGCAGAACACCGAAGTGGAACGGAAGAACCAGGAGATCGAGCAGGCCCGCCGCGCACTGGAAGAGAAGGCGCGGGAGCTGGCGCTTACTTCGAAGTACAAATCGGAGTTCCTCGCGAACATGTCGCACGAGTTGCGTACGCCGCTCAACAGCATTCTGGTGCTGGGCCAGCAGCTAGCGGAAAACCCGGACGGCAGCCTCACGCCGAAGCAAGTGGAGTTTGCCCGCACCATTCACGGCGCGGGAACCGACCTGCTGAACCTCATCAGCGATATTCTGGATCTCTCGAAGATCGAGTCCGGCACAGTTTCGGTGGAGGCCGAGGAGATCTTCATCGGCGCACTGCTCGACTCCGTGGCGCGGCCATTCCGTCACGAGGCGGAAAATCGCAGGCTGGTTTTCGAGGTAAGCAGCGATTCCAAACTGGGCCGCAGCCTGGTTACCGACTCCAAGCGCCTGCAGCAGGTGCTCAAGAACCTGCTCTCGAATGCATTCAAGTTCACAGAACAAGGCAGCGTAAAGCTGAGAGTCCTGAACCCATCGAGCGGCTGGAGCTCCGACCACCCGATCCTGAGCGGCGCGCGCTCCGTTGTCGCCTTCGAAGTGACCGACACCGGAATCGGCATTCCACCGGAGAAGCAGCGCATCATCTTCGAAGCCTTCCAGCAGGCGGATGCGGGCACGAGCCGCAAATTCGGCGGCACGGGTCTGGGCCTGGCGATCAGCCGCGAGCTGGCCAGCCTGCTCGGCGGCGAGATCCAGCTCAGGAGCGCTCCCGGACAGGGAAGCACCTTCACTCTGTTTCTGCCCCAAACCTACGTGGGGCCGGCAGCGCCGGCCGTGGCCAAGCAGGAGAAGAGCGGCACGTCCGCTTTGCCCGCCGTGCTCACCACGGTTTCGGTAGTCGAGCACGAGGTGCGCATCGAAGACGACCGCGCCCACCTCGCGGAGGGCGATGCCATTCTGCTCATCGTCGAGGACGATCCGCACTATGCGCGGGTTCTCTGCGATCTGTCGCGCGACCAGGGCTTCAAAGTGCTAGTGGCGCAAACAGGCGCGGAGGCGCTGGCGCTGGCGCACGATTTCAACCCGACGGCCGTCTCGCTCGACGTCTTTTTGCCTGACATGCTGGGCTGGACGGTTCTCAACCATCTCAAGCAGGATGCGAAAACGCGTCATATTCCTGTGCAGATGCTTACGCTCGACGAAGACCGGCATCACGGCCTGTCGCGCGGCGCATTCGCATTTGTTACCAAGCCATCGACCACCGAGGATATCGAGGCTGCGCTGACGCGCATCCGCGAATACTCGCAGCCGCGGCGCAAGCGGCTGCTGGTTGTTGAAGACAACCCCGCCGAACAGCTCAGCGTTTGCGAACTGCTGGGTCACGAAGACATCGACATCGTCGTTGCGGACTCGGGCGCGACAGCGCTGAAGCGTCTTGAGGATTCGAACTTCGATTGCGTGGTGCTCGACCTGCGCCTGCCCGATATGACGGGCTTCGAAGTGCTCGAACAACTGCGCGACACGCCGAAACTGCAAGACCTGCCCGTCGTAGTCTTCACTGGCCGCGAGCTCTCTCCCGAAGAGGATGCGCAGCTGCATACACTGGCGCGCAGCGTGGTGGTCAAGGACGTGGAATCGCCGGAACGGCTGCTGGACGAAACCGCCTTGTTCCTGCACCGCGTCATCGCCGATCTGCCGCCGGCTAAGCAGCAGATGCTCGACCGGCTGCACAAATCGGACGACGCGCTTGGCGGGCGCAAGGTGCTGGTGGTCGACGACGACGTGCGCAACATCTTTGCGCTTTCGAGCGTTCTCGAGCGGCGCGGCATGACGGTGCTTTCGGCCGGCACCGGGCGCGAGGCTATCACTACCATCGAATCCACGCCCGATCTCGCGATCGTGCTCATGGACATCATGATGCCGGAGATGGACGGCTTCGAGACCATGCAGGTGATCCGGCAAAATCCATCGTTGCGCCGTCTGCCGATCGTTGCGCTCACAGCCAAGGCGATGAAAGGCGACCGCGAGCGCTGCCTTGAAGCGGGAGCGTCGGAGTACCTGGCAAAGCCGGTGAACACTGAACAATTGCTGTCTGCACTGCGGATGTGGCTGCACCGGTAGTGACGGGCTTGGCGAGCTTGCGATATGGAGGAGTGAAAGAGTGAAGCGGTGAAGAAGTGAAAGAGCGAGCAGGACGGCCCCTTCACGATCTTTCACTCATTCACTTCCTCACATTTTGCACTTCACGATTCAAGAAGTTGGGAAAATGAGCGCGGAAGACGCAATCAACATCCTCATGGTCGACGACGAGCCGGGAAAGCTGCTGGCCTATGAGGCCATCCTCGGCGATCTGGACGCGAACCTGATCAAGGCCTCGTCTGCGTCGCAAGCTATGAGTGTGCTCCTGAAGAACGACATCGCCGTCGTATTGATGGACGTTTCGATGCCCGAAATGGATGGATTCGAACTTGCCGGTACGATCCGCCAGCATCCGCGCTTCCAGAAGACGGCGATCATCTTCATCTCCGGCGTTCACCTCACGGATTCAGATCGTATCCACGGCTACCGCAGCGGCGCCGTGGATTATATTTCGGTGCCGGTGATTCCGGAGGTTTTGCGCGCCAAGATCGCCGTGTTCGCCGAACTGCACCGCAAGACGCGCGAGCTGGAGCGCCTGAACCGCGAACTCGAGCAACGCGTGGAAGAGCGCACCGTCGAGCTGCGCGAAAGCGAAGCGCAGTTCCGGACCCGCGCCAAGCTGCTGCAACTGGCTTCGGAAGCCATCATCGTGCGCGATCACGAAGATCTGATCCGGTTCTGGAATGGCGGCGCGGAAAACCTGTATGGCTACCGAAGCAGCGAGGTGCTGGGGCGGAACATGCACCAGCTTTTGCGAACGGTTTTCCCATCCCCGCGCGCCGAGATCGAGCAAGTCCTCCAGGTCCATGGGTGGTGGGAAGGCAATCTGGTGCAAACGACGCAGGATGGAAGGGAAGTCATCATTGCCTGCCGCAAGACCTTCGATCGCGATACCGATTCCGTGCTGGAGGTGAACCGGGACATGACAGCGCAAATGCGGGCGGAAGAGGCGCTGCGGGAATCGGAGAAGCTTGCTGCCATGGGCCGCGTGGCCGGGATCATCGCGCACGAG
>JBAWFY010000266.1:0-2641 GCA_049592335.1 Occallatibacter sp. | reverse complement strand
CTACTACCTCCGCGCCAGGTACTACAACCCAACAACTGGCCGCTTCATGTCCCGTGACCCGAAGGACGGCAAACTCACCGATCCAAAGTCGCTGCATAAATATCTTTACGCCGATGGCGATCCGGTCAACAGGCGGGATCCCCTGGGCCGCGAAGCCCTCATTGAGTATGCGTTCATGACGATTGGAAAGCCCGTCGGAGAGTGCTTGCTCCAAGATGAAGATTCGATCGGGGCTTGCCTGGTAGATAAGGCGAAGGATGCTGCTCAGGAGTACTGGCTGGGACGGATACCTAACCCCGGAGCAGGTTCAGCATGGGCATTTGGTAAGCAGATGGGTGGATGCGTCATTGCAGCATACACCGGAATCGCCAACGTGCTAAACACAATCATCGAAGGCGGAACTGTAGATCAGACTGTAGCCGACCAGGTAGGAGAGAATCTCGAGGAATGTGCGTATGAAACGGTCAAAGAGGAACTCGGGACCGTGATAACCACCATGCTAGTTCCAAATCCACCGGAATAAGCCAGGGAGCACGGATGACTCTCGCAATTTGACCGATCGGATTGCTAGCGGGAGCGCACTGGTTGGTTTGGCCGTTGCGCAACTGCTGCTGCACTCGAATCCCAGGATGGCGATGAAGATTGAATTCCTTAGGTTGTGAATTCGGACTGAGGGGATATGAAGGATTTGATCGCACCATAGACATCGCATCATCTAGTTCAAATTCTGCCCATTAACTAGAAGTGCACTTTGTCGGGCCTCTACGGACGAGAAAGCGCAGATAAAGAATTTAAAATCAGTGTCTTAATTATTCTCTTCGGAGAGCTCGTGGAAGGTCGGAAAAGTGTGGGTTCTGGCTGCCCCCAGGGAGCCATTTGTGCTGATTCCACATAGTTTATGAGTAGAAGGCCCGGCGATCCCCAATTTGTACCCCTCCGCGCTTCTGGATGAATTCGAACCGAAACGCACCATGCCGAACGCTCGCGAAAACAAGTTGCTAACCGAGAGAAGCCAACACTTCCGCTGGTGAGAGAACCGCAATGCCACTGAATCGGCGGAAATCCTTGACATTAAGCGTCAGCAGGTTCGCGATTCAATGCACGTGCATCGCTGCGACCAAGCGAGCGTCATGGACCTGGATACCGGAGACGCTCGCCGCAACAACGATTCTGCGCCACTCTTGATGTGTTGCTTCGCTGTCTGCGGCAAAAGAGAATTTGGACTTGATCAGAGATACACGTTCATCCGTTTCTGCAACAGTGAACCCGAACCCGTTCCGATCAGCCGGGCGTGTACAAACGTTCCAGAATTCGGCCAAATTTTGCGATATGTAGAAAAGCAAAGCGCCGCGTTCCCAAAGATGATCCGTGCATTTCCGGATGATTCCATATTCGGGGCTGTCTGGCTGTACGAGGCGGAGCAAAATGTTCGTATCCACCAAGTAGGACGAGCCGAGCATCAAGCGTGCTCACCGTAAACCATTTCGCGCGAGAAGGTCTCGGTTCGCAGTTGAGGGACATTAGGCGCTTTGCTCGCGAGAGCATCCAGAAAGGCGCGAAATTCTTCCTGGCTTGCGCGCGCATGCCCTTTGCTCCTAGAGGCGATTGCTTCCTGTAGGAGCCGCTGTGCATACAACTCCAACGCAATGCCGCGAGCCAATGCTTCAGCGGCAAGCTGTCTTTCCATCTCCGGGTTGAGTTCGACTCGGATCGTCATGGGGGGCCTCGCACCTACACCTATTATCGGATGGCTACGGCCTAAAGTCGAGCCAAGCTTGATTCACGACAGAATTGAGGTGGGATATGCCGCCACTCGCCTAATCGTCCACTACTTCGATTTCCCCAAGGGGAGCGTGGAGAGTGTATCGGGCGGGTCTACAGGGCTAAATCTTGGTCTTTTAAGGCGTGGGTCCTGGGTTCGATTCCCAGCGAGCTCACCACTCAAAATAAGCAAGTTAGTACATGGTAATCGAAGACCCGAAAAGACCGCTGTGATACAAAAGTGATACCTTGCCTCAGCAATCCGGAGCTGGTCACAACGATCTGAGCACGCAAAATTCTACAGGCCCGCGATTGCCTCCCCTGTCCGTTGAGCCGCTCAGCACTTGGAGTTTCTGCTGCCGCACCCACGGCAGCGCACCGCAATACAGCGGAAGAACGCACTACCGTCCCTCTGTCCGCCGTTGACTTTTCGACCATTCTTGGCCGAGGATTTTGACTCCGTACTTTCCACACTTTGCACAGCGCTGCACTTGCATTCACCCGTATGATGACCTTTTATCAATGGCTTAGTACGGTTTCTGGTCGCGCGGTGTGCTGCATTCGAGCGCATCGGGTTTGGGGAAAAGTATCCCGACAAGTCTCACCAAGTATGCTACAGATTTTGATGTAAAAGATCCGCCATCGATCGAAATTTGCAGATCGTCTCCGTTTGCCCACTTGTAGCGAGCGATTCTGCGATGCTCAGCGTGTCTGTTTTCGAAAAGGCGGCGCGTATTGGTTGGGGCTGTGTGCGGAGAGAATCGTGGCAGAAGTGCCAGGCCTTCGCGCCCAGCTGCGCGGCCCAGATCAATCTGGCCATTGGTGCGATACGCCCTGGCTAGCGTCAGAAGCACAATGGGCATTCTGCGATGGGTGATCT
>JBAWFY010000265.1:0-2399 GCA_049592335.1 Occallatibacter sp. | reverse complement strand
CCCGACCTGCGCAAGCGGGTGCTTTTCACTGCGTTCATTTTAGCCATCTACCGTCTGGGCGCGTGGATTCCCACGCCCGGCGTGAACTCGAACCAGCTGGAGATCATGTTCAACCAGCAGACCGGCTCCATGTTTGGTCTGATGGACTTATTCAGCGGCGGCACGTTGCGCCGCATGACGATCTTCGCGCTGGGCATTATGCCTTACATCACCGCGTCCATCATTTTTCAGCTTTTGACCGTGGTGTATGAGCCGCTGGCGCGCATCCAGAAGGAAGGCGAGCTGGGCCGGCGCAAGATTACGCAGTGGACGCGCTACGTGACCGTGGTTCTGGGCGCGTTGCAGTCGATCGGCATTGCGGCCATTCTTACCAAGCAGGGACTGGTGCTGCATCCGGGTCCCAGCTTCATCCTGCTGACTGTAGTCACGCTCACGGCGGGCACCGCCTTCATCATGTGGCTGGGCGAACAGATTACCGATCGCGGCATCGGCAACGGCATGAGCCTGCTGATCTTTACCGGCATTGTGGCCGGGCTGCCGCGCGGCGTGGTGGACCTGGTGCAGAAGGTGCAGACCGACGCCTGGGGACCGATGTCGTTCCTGGTGGTGCTGCTGCTGGTGGCCGGCATGGCCGTGGTGGTGGGCTTCATCGTCTTTGTGGAGCGCAGCGAGCGGCGCATTCCCATCCAGAGCGCGCGGCGCATCGTAGGCCGGCGCATGATGGGCGGCCAGTCGAGCCACCTGCCTTTGAAAGTGAACTCCGGCGGCGTGATGCCGATCATCTTTGCCAGCTCCATCCTCTCTGCGCCGTTGCTCTTCGGCCAGGTGGAGTGGGTGCAGAACAATCGTTTCCTGCAGCCCATCCTGCAGGCGCTCGCACCGGGCTACCCGTGGTACGAGCTGCTGAACATCCTGGCCATCATCTTCTTCGCGTATTTCTACGTGTCGATTGTGATGCGACCCGACGATATTGCCGATAACTTCCGCAAGTCGGGATCGTTCATTCCGGGGATCCGGCCGGGCAAGCGGACCAGCGACTTTATCAACGACATTCTGACGCGCATCACGCTGGTGGGCGCGCTCTATCTGATTCTGGTGCAAATGGTGCCCACCTTCCTCATTTCGGGCATCCGCTTTGACAAGATTTGGCTTATCGGGAGGTTCTTCGAAAATCTGCCCACCTTCATGATTCACGGCATGAACGTGAACTTCTACTTCGGCGGCACTTCGCTGCTGATCGTAGTGGGTGTGGCGATGGATACCGTTAACCAGATCGAATCGCAGCTGATCATGCGCCACTATGACGGCTTTTCCCCGCGCTCCGGTCGCATAAGGGGAAGGAAAACCTGGTAATGTCTTCATCTGTATCATCTGAGGTTTCAATGGAAAGTGGCCGGGTAACGGAAACGAAAACCGTACCCGGCCCGATTCTTTTGCTGGGAGCTCCCGGGGTGGGCAAAGGCACCCAGGCCAAGGAGTTGGTCAAGATCTGGAACATCCCGCAGATCTCGACGGGCGATCTGCTGCGCGCCAACGTGGCCAAGGGAACGAAGCTGGGCATGGTGGCCAAGCAGATCATGGGCCGGGGCGAATTGGTGCCGGATTCCCTGGTCAATGAGATGGTTGCGCTGCGGCTGCTGGAGCCGGATACGGCCCGGGGCTACATTCTGGACGGGTTCCCCCGGACCTTGGGCCAGGCCAACTGGCTGGATGGGCGCCTGGCGACGCAACCCGAGTGCCTGCCGGTGGTTGCTGTCAGCATTCAAGTGAACTATAATCAGTTATTGCGGCGCATTACAGGGCGCCGGAATTGTCCTGTCTGCCAGACCATCTACAACGTGTATATGCATCCTCCCCAACGGGATGGATTCTGCGATGTAGAAGGTGCAGCGCTGATCCAGCGAGCCGATGACACGGAAGAGGTCTTCAAGGAGCGCATGCGCGCTTATGTGGCCCTCACCGCGCCTGTTGTCGAGCACTACCGGGCTCAGGGGCGATTTGCGGAAGTGGATGGAGACCGGCCGATCGATACGATCGCGGCCGGAATTGTTGCCGCCGTCGAGCGGTTGCGCCATGTAGCGTAACCATCGGGGCGGGTTTGTGCGTAAGAAAGTTGTCAGTGATCAGTGGTCAGTGATCAGTTGATGGACGCCATTACAGGCTGCATCAACTTCTGCGAAGCGCTGAAACGGCAACGTAAACATCGGTTGTTTGGAATCAGTTTAGGCCGTTGGCTACAGCACGATCGAACTGATCACTGACCACTGATCACTGAGGGCTGGTTTCGTGGCTGTGGTATTGAAGTCGTCCCAGGAGATCGAGAAAATGCGCCGCGCCGGACAGATTGTCCGCGAGGTGCTGGAACTGGTGCGCAGCAAGGTGAAGCCGGGCGCCACCAC
>JBAWFY010000264.1:0-2041 GCA_049592335.1 Occallatibacter sp. | reverse complement strand
TTTCCGCCCGCATAGGGATACCAGGGCAGAAAACCGATGCCGCGCCGCTCGCAATACGCGAGCGTTTCCTCATGACGCCGGTCGGCCAAACTGTATCGATTCTGGACAGTGACGATGGGCACGATCTTTTCTGCCTCTTCAATCTCGGCCGGCGTGACCTCGCTCAATCCGACGTGGCGAATCTTTCCCTGTTCCTGCATGCGGCGGAGCGCGCCCAAAGATTCTTCAAGCGGCGTGCGCGGGTCAATTCTGTGCAACTGATACAAATCGATGCGCTCGATCTTGAGACGGCGCAGGCTCATCTCGACACACTGGATTAAGTAACCGGCGCGGCCGACGTATTCGGTTTTTGCAGGGCCCTGGCGCGTGATGCCGCCCTTGGTGGCGATGACTACGCCGGGCGCGTAGGGCGCGAGAGCTTCGCCGATGAGACGTTCGGCAATTTCGGGGCCGTAGGCATCGGCGGTGTCGATGAGGGTAACGCCAAGCTCGACAGCGCGGCGCAGCACGCGGCGGCATTCCTCCGGATCGGGGGGCTCGCCCCACGCGCCTTCGCCCACCAGGCGCATGGTTCCGTAGCCCAGCCGGTGTACGGGCAGGTCCCCGCCGATGAGAAATATGCCGCTTTGCGTGGCGGCGGACTGTGCTGATGTGGCGAGCGGGTTCATGACAATTTAGATGCTAGCCGCGCGAGACGATGTGGCACAATGGCAGCGATACGGAAGACCCGCGGAAAATAGCGCGTACCCATCCCGCGGAAGATCGTCAGCGCTCCAACGGGAACCGCAGGCTGCGCGGTTGCGTAGTCTGAGAGGTCTCGAACCAGGCAAGGAGAGATCGTTATGAGCACGTACGCATATCCCAATCCGCAGGCCGCCTTTTATCAGCAATACGAGGTCGTGCGCCGCGATGAGGTTGTCGGCGTTCTGCTGGCGTTATTCCTCGGTAGTTTTGGACTGCATCATTTCTACTTGCGGCGCACGGGCCTGGGGATTCTCTACTGTTGCTTTTTCTGGACGGGCATCCCGGGGATCATCGGTTTTTTCGAGTGCTTCTTCATGCCGGGACGGGTGCGCGAGTACAACGCCCTGCAGGCGGCGGCTATCGCGGCCTCGCTCGGAATCGCGGTGCCGATGTGGGGCCAGTCTGTGAACATCCCCCCTCCAGCGGCCGGCGCGCAACCCGGCGCAATGACGGCATGTCCGCGGTGCCAGCAGGCGAATGTGCCCGGCGCGCGGTTCTGCACGGGTTGCGGGCAGACGCTGTGAATCAGGGAATGTCGCAAAAGGGAATCAGAAGGTTGCGGATACAGGGTTAGCTGGCAGCGTGTTTGCGAATTAGTGATTTAGCTCAAAAGGGTCCGGCAGGGCCCCTTTTTGTTGTTGCGGTCCTGCGATCTGTGAAGGTGTCTGGCTCCGCTTCCATCCTTGCGCGGCTCCGGTTGAAGATCTCTAAGCCCGCGCTTGGCCGGCTCCTTCCTCATCGCCCCCCACGCCTTCGCGGAGTGGGGATCATATCAGACTCTTTGCCACAAGCAAGCAAAGTCGCATCTTACCGGTAGACGGGGCCCAAACCCCCTTGTCTGGGCGTCTGACCGCCTGCAGCCCCTCGTACGGAGGATAAAACGGGGCCGGGAGAAATAGAGGATGAATACGAATAGATTATTGAGAGCCACGCAACCGTCATTGGGGCACAGCCATTTGTTTTCCGTCGCGAAACGCTGTTTGGCCGCAGCGCCGTTCGTGCTGTGTTCAGGATTCCTGTGGGCCCTTGGAGGGACGAAGGTCGAAATGATGGCCAGCAGCGACACGCCTGCCGCCCAGGGCGAGATCGTTGTCAATAATGCGCCGGACGGGAATCTTCAACTAGACATCAAAGCCGCGCACCTTGCCGACCCGAGCGCCCTTACGCCCGCGGAGAATGTCTACGTGGTTTGGCTCGAGCAGCCCGATGAGAATCCGCTAAAGCTGGGGGAGATGCGAGTCGACAAGAACCTGAGCGGCGAGGTGCGCACCGTAACCTCCTTCAAGCACTTCAGGAT
>JBAWFY010000263.1:0-6619 GCA_049592335.1 Occallatibacter sp. | reverse complement strand
GATCAGCACCATATCCTGCATCGCCGGAGAAGCCGCATCGAGTCCCACGACCACGCGCACTTCCTGCCTGCGGCCGTCCACGTACGCGGTCAGCAACTCCACCAGCCGCTGTTTTGCTTCGAGCGCCAAGAGCATCTGGCGCAGCCGTTCGCGATCGTGCTCCGCGCCGATCAGGTTCGCCATTCCATCCACAAAAATTGCCGCCCCGCTCCCGTCGCCGGCCAGCGCGCCTTTGCGGCAAAGCTCCTCCACCGACGTCAGCAGTTGGCTGTATGCCTCGCGCTCCACCTCTACGCGCCGTTCCACCTCCGCGCGAATGCGGTCGACCGGCCAGCCGTGAAAATTCTCGTTCAGGTAGCGGCTCGCCGTCTCAAGCTCCACCGGCGTCAGCTCATGATCGAGCGTCAACACGCGGTCCTGCACGGCCCCGGCCTGCGTCACCAGCACGGCCAGCACGCGTCCTGTTGAGAGCCGCGAAAAATGAATGTGCTCCAACACCTGGCCTGCCGCGGAGCTGGCCAGCGCCACACCCAATCCGCGCGAAAGCTCGGCCAGCACGTGCGACGTGCGTTCCAGATACTCGTGCGTCGTCGACACGCCGGAAAAACTCTCCTCAATCTGTTCGCGGCGTTCAAGGGTCAGCAGGGACTGGCTCAGTGGCGACTCCGCCATCGCGGGCGCGCCGATCGCCGTCACCGCTCCCGCCGCAATACGGCCCGGCTGCGTAATCTGTCCCACGTAGTAGCGGAAAGCCGCTGCCGTAGGCACGCGTCCTGCCGACGTATGCGGCTGCTCCAGCAATCCCGCATCGCCCAGGGACGCCATCACGTTGCGCAGCGTTGCCGAGCTTAATCCATCCCGATCCGCAAAGAACCGTGCCACCGCCTGCGACGCCACTGGCTCGCCGGTCGCAATGTACAGCTCGATGATCGCGGTCAACACCAACCGCTCGCGCGGGCTCAGCCGGACGTCGGACATGGTTTCGGGCTCTCCTTTCCACCTTGGATACACCCCGGATGGGGCACCTGCAAGGCGGGATTCCGTAGTGGTCGGTTTCGTCCGTAAGTCACTCCGCTACAGTGACTTATTAGCATTGGACCTTTGCTGTTCCCCTCTTCAAGTGTAGGGACGATTGTCAGCCCATGTCAAGACACGGGAAGTGGTAAGCCCGCGCTTGAGGACTGGGGAGGACTGGGACGCAGTCGTGAAGTTTCAGGGTACAGGAATCATTGCAGCAATCGGAACCGGGTCCTCAATACCAAACGGCAACAGAAGCACAGGTTCCGATATCTAACCCACGGATACTCTGTCTGGCTCGGATTTGCTGAACCCTGACACCTGAAACCCAACACCTTTATCATTGCAACCTGGAGGAGTTTTGATCCCCTTTGCGAAAGCTCACGCCTGCGGTAACGATTTCCTGATCGTTCAAGAAGACGCAGCGGGCGATTTCGACCGCGCCGAACTCACGCGCCGCCTTTGCTCGCGCAACACCGGAGTGGGCGCGGACGGCGTTGAATTCTTTGTCTGGACCGGCGCCAATTCCGGCCACATTCGCCTCTACAATGCCGACGGCTCCACGGCTGAGATCAGCGGCAATGGCACGCGTTGCGTGGCGGCATGGATGGCGGAAACGCGGGGCGCGAAATCCGGCGAAAAGCTCGAAATCGTTACGGACGCGGGGCCGCGTATCTGCTGCATCGATCGCGTGGACGCCGGCACAACGTACACCGTGGACGTGACGACCGGAATGGGCGTGCCGCGGTTTGCGCCGCACACGCTTAAGCTTATGGATGGAAATGAGGTGATCGGCGTCGAGGTGAATATCGGCAATCCCCATTTCGTCACTCTCGTCGACAACCCGGCTTTCAGCGTCGAGGGTAGATCCTGGCAGAACCTCGGCGAGGAAATTTGTGGGCACCGCGATTTTCCGCGCCAGGCGAACGTTGAGTTTGTGCGCGTGGTGAGCGAGAGCGAGATCGAAATCCGCATCTTCGAGCGTGGCGTTGGGCCCACGACCTCTTCCGGCACGGGAACCTGTGCATCCGCAATCGCGGTGCTTGCCTTGCGCCGCTGCGTTTCGCCGCTCAGCGTTGTCGCTCCCGGCGGCGCGCAGACCACTGCGTGGAGCGGACCCGGCCGAGAGCTATTTCTTACCGGGCCAGCGACGCTCATTGCCCGCGGAGAGGCCTGGTGAAATGGCAAGCCCGATGAAGCCGAAGGCCGTCGCACCAAACGCCACGATCAGCATTGTGACTCCTGCGTCGCCGGCGAAGCCGGATCGCGTTGCACGCGGCGTCGCAGCTTTGCAATCTCTCGGTTTCGCTATCAAGCCCGGTCCTAACGCTCTGCATCGCGGGCCGCTCTACTTCGCCGGATCTGCCACCGATCGACTCGCTGATCTGCACGCGGCGTATTCCGATCCAGCGACGAACGCTGTGATGGCCATCCGCGGCGGCTACGGGTCAAATTACCTCCTCGAAGGCCTCGACCTCGACGCAATTGCTGCGCATCCCAAACCTTTTTTCGGCTATAGCGATTTAACCGCCGTTCAGCTTTACCTTCTCGACAAGGTGGGCCTTCCCGCCTTTCACGGGCCCATGCTCGCCGCGGATTTTTTTCTCGAAGACGGCGTGCACCTCGAAAGCTTTCGCGCCGCGCTCCTGGGAAAGCTTTACACCGTCGGCGCCGCCGAGGGGCTTCGCATTCTGAAACACACTGCCTCTCAGCAATCCGTCTCCGGCACTCTCTACGGCGGCTGCCTGAGCATTCTGGTTTCGCTGCTCGGCACGCCATGGGAGTCTGCGACCGAGAACAAGCTCCTCTTCCTCGAAGACACCGGCGTTAAGCCCTACCAGATCGACCGCATGCTGTGGCAGCTTCGCGCCGCGGGAAAGCTCGCGGGCGTCACGGGCATCGTCTTCGGTGAAATGCTGGATTGCATTTCGCCTGGCGCGCAGCCGGACCTTGTCGATCGCGCCATTCTGAGCGCGCTCGAAGGCCTCGATGTTCCCATCGCCATCGGCTTGCGTTCAGGCCATGTCTCGCGGCAGAATGTTACGCTCACCTTCGGCGTGGAAGCAGAACTTGCGCTGGCGGACGAACCTACGCTCAGAATTCTCGAGCCGGCGGTGACCGCGTGACCGCAGCTCCCCGCCACATTCACCTGATCGGCATTTGCGGCACGGCGATGGCATCGCTCGCCGGCCTACTTCAGCTTGAGGGCCATCGCATCACCGGCTCCGACAAGGCGGCGTATCCGCCGATGAGCGATTTGCTGCGCTCGCTCGGCATCCCGATCCTCGAGCCGTACACGGAGACGAACCTGACACCGGCGCCCGATCTTGTGGTAGTCGGCAACGCGCTTTCGCGCGGCAATCCTGAGATTGAACGGGTCCTCGACGAACGCATTTCCTTCACTTCGATGGCGGCGTTGTTGCGAGAAGAGTTTTTGCGCGGACGGTCGCCATTGGTCGTCGCCGGAACTCACGGCAAAACCACAACGACGTCGATGCTGGCGTGGATCTATCAGACCGCGGCACGCGAGAAACCCGCACTTGAGCCATCATTCCTGATCGGCGGCGTCGCGGAGAACTTCGGGACCAGCTTCCAGCTGCGGCCGACGCAACCATTCATCCTCGAAGGCGATGAGTACGATACCGCTTTTTTCGATAAGGGCCCGAAGTTTCTTCACTATTTTCCCGATGCGCTGATCCTCACCCATGTTGAGTTCGACCATGCCGATATCTACGCGGATTTCGAAGCCGTGAAGACCGCTTTCAAGCGCCTGGTGAATCTGGTTCCGCGCCGCGGCCTCATTGTGGCGTACGACGCGAGCGAAAATGTGACCGAATGTGTGAGCCGCGCCTTCTGCCGCGTGGAGCGCTACGGCTTCAGCGCCACCGCTGACTGGCGCATCCGCAATCTGCACTACGCAGATGGGCAGACGCGGTGGGAGGTTCATCGCAACGGCGCTCTCTGGGGCGAACTCGCAATGCATCTCGCCGGCGAACACAATGCTTTGAATGCTACGGCCGCTGCGGCACTTGCCGCCGGCCAGGATGTTTCACGGGAATCGATTGCCGCGGCGCTCGCGACTTTCAAAAGCGTGAAGCGCCGCCTGGAAGTGCGCGATCGGATCAACGGCATCACACTCATTGAAGATTTCGCGCACCACCCCACGGCGATTCGCGAAACACTCCGGGCGCTCCGTGCCGTCTATCCGTCGGGACGCATCTGGGCCGTCTTAGAGCCCCGCTCCAACACACTGCGCCGCAAAGTTCTCGCTCCCGATCTCATCGCGAGCCTTCGCCTTGCCGATCGCGTGGTGCTGGCCGGAGTCTTTCAGCAGGAACGTATTGCCGAAGCCGAGCGCCTGCATCCGGAAGAAGTCGTGAGGGCGCTCAACGACGCAGGAACTCCTGCGGAGCTTCAACCCAATGCCGATGCCATTGTCGCGGCCATTGCGCCGCAACTCGCGTCCGGCGACGTCGTCGCGATCCTCTCGAATGGTGGCTTTGACGGAATCTACCTGAAGCTTCCCGCGAAGCTGCGCGCGATCGATTCCCAAGCAACCGAGCGCTCCGCCGCCAGCGCGTCATGAGTTAGTACAAGTACGAAGGCACGCATGATCTGGTCGATCCTCTTTCTCGCGAACATGACCATTCTGGGCATTCCGTCAGCCCTGCTTTTCATTCCCTGGTGCTGGCTCACGGGGAACGTTCTCCCGCTCTATCGGGCCACGCAATTCATGCTCTCATCGAGCTGCCGCATCGCCGGCGTGCGCTTCAGGCCTGAGGGCCTCGACCGCATTCCCCGCGATCGCGCCTGCATCTTCATGTCGAATCATGTCTCAAATCTCGATCCGCCTGCGCTCATTTCGCTGATCCCAGGGCGCACTTCGGCTTTCATGAAGCGTTTCCTAATGAACCTGCCGATCCTCGGTACGGGCTTCCGGCAGGGCGAGTTCATCGCCGTCGATCGTACGGGCAACCCAGGTGACGCGCAACGCAGCGTGGCCGAGGCGCAGCGCGTGCTCGCGAATGGAACCCACATCACGACATTTGTGGAGGGCACGCGCTCACCCGACGGCCGCATGCTGCCCTTCAAGAAAGGCCCGTTCTTTCTCGCCAAAGCATCCGGCGCGCCGTGCGTTCCGGTTTCGATTTATGGAACCGAGACGATTCTCCGCAAGGGCAGCCAGCGCATCCATCCGGGCGACGCGCATGTGATCTTCCATGAGCCGATCGAGCCGGCGAACTGCGCCACGCGCGAAGATTTGATGAAGGCCGTCCGCGCCGCTATTGCTTCCGGCCTGCCGGAGTGGATGCGCACTTGATCGTACCAATGCGATACTTTCCATGAACCCGGACCCACACGCCGCATGATTGTTTCGCTTTTCGTCTTCGTCACCATCCTCGTGCTCGCGCTTCCCGCAGCGGTCATTCTTATTCCCTTTGCTCTTGTCAGCGGCAACGTGAATCCGCTTTACGCGGCGGGCTGCTGGATCGCAACCACCGCGATCCGAGTGGCCGGCATTCGCGTTCAGGTCCAGGGCCGGGAAAACATTCCCGCCGGGCGCGCCTCGATCTTCATGGCCAACCACGTTTCGAACCTCGATCCGCCTGCACTCATCCCTAACCTTCCGGGGCGGACAAGTGTGTTCCTCAAACGCTCACTCATGAAGCTGCCCGTCCTCGGCTACGCGTTCAAGCTGGGCGAGTTTATCCCGGTGGATCGCGGTGGCGACGTGGAGAGCGCTCGGGACGCCGTTGGCGAGGCGCAGCGCGTTCTCGCGAAGGGGCTGCACATCACGACCTTTGTCGAAGGCGCGCGCTCGCCCGATGGCCGCTTGTTGCCGTTCAAGAAGGGCCCGTTTTATCTGGCCAAGGATTCCCGCGCGCTTTGCGTTCCCGTCTCGATTTATGGAACCGAACAGATTCTTCCCCGAGGAAGCTCGCGCATTCGGCCGGGAACGGCGCACATTGTCTTTCATCCGCCGATCGATCCGGCGGACCACGCGACGCGCGATGAGTTATCGGATGCGGTCCGTGCGGCGATTGCATCGGCTCTGCCGGAGTGGATGCGGGGCTAGTAACGACCAAAGGGCTAGCCGCCTATTCAGTGTTTTTCGTGGAGCTTCTTGTCTTCTCGATCAACATATTGGAGCCTCACTTTATCGTCGGCGGTCGAAAAGGTCAGAGTCCACGCCGTGTAACTTTGGGTTGTCTTCGCGAAGCGAGTGTCGTTGATCGTTACCTCGCATTCATCCTTTTTGCATGCCACCGATGGAAGCAACCGTGCGCTCTTCAGAAAAGGCGCTTGCAACAAGAGCCCGGGGACGCTCTCGCCGTATGCCGTCCGAACGCTGGTGTGAATCTCGTTGCCCACGATATTCATGTAAAACAAGGCGAGAGATGTCCACATTTCGGGAGTTCGAGGCGAGACATGGTTTTCCTCAATGAGCGCATTGAACGCCGCCAGGTTGTGAGGGTCCTCGACGAGATTTCTCACTTCTATCATTCCGTAAGATATCGGGATAACCCAAAGTCTCGGCTCATTCTCCAACTGAATCAGAGTTAAGTCCTTGTTGCTATCCGTTTCTCCTACGGACAAGCCG
>JBAWFY010000262.1:0-2040 GCA_049592335.1 Occallatibacter sp. | reverse complement strand
ATTTTGAGATTCGGCGAGGCGTGCCTTCGTGCCGGGATAGTAAAGCGGACGCGGGGCGGAGCCAGCCAAAGTGTCTTCCAGAGCCTGGAGAAAGGCCGTCTTTTGCGGCCACGCTGCGGAGAGAATCAGTACCTGGCAGGCGATGCAGTTGAAGCCGGCATTATGCAGCTTCTGCGTCGCCACATTCTCTGCCTGGAAGGTGATATCGGCCTTGGACCAGGGACCAGGCACCACGATAGTAGGAGAAACCCCGCCCAGTTCGGAGGTGATGGGCCGCTTGTTCTTTGGCGTCCCAGCCAGCTTATTGGCGGCAGCCTCGCTGCCTGTGCCCCAGACGATGGCGTCATGCGTAGCGGTTGAGCCGGTGATGTGGATGGTCTCGACCAAGGGGTGATTACAGAGATATTGGCCCGCGCTGGCGTCGCCACTGACGATACGCAAGAAGCCTGGTTCGATTAACGCGGCGAGCGCGCAGTTGAGGAACACCCCCAGATAGTCATTGACGGGATGCATTTTGAGCAGCACCACCTCGTTGTCTACGAACAGCTTGTGCAGGCAGTCCAGCGGCGCGATGGCGGCGATGTTGCCAGCGCCGAGCACCAGTGCCACCTTGCTGCCGGTGCGGGAGCTATATCGGGCGGCGGTATGCTGCGCGAGATTGGCGCGGGTAATATCGGGTTCCATCCACACTTCGGCACGCACGCCGTTGAGGAGCAGGCGGTCCCAGATGGAGTGCGGCAAAACCTGTACGGCGAGTTGGCCGTTGGGCAACTCGCGCATTGGCAGCCCGTCCAGGTGTCTGTTGTCAGCGACCTTCGAGAGCGTCTCCATGAGAGCGTTGCAATAGGTGATTAGGGCATAAGGGCCGGAGAGCCATTCTTCTCCAACCTGGGGTGCGTCCACTGCCAGCCCCTTCTTGCTGGCGGCGGCCTCAACCCAGTCTTGCGCCACCAGATTCACGTCATCCCTGATTCGTGCGAGGATGGACAGACGCGCCCCCACATCGGCTTGTGCCCAAAGCTGCTTGTGCCTGCTGAGCAACTCCAGATTGTCGTTGAGGTTGTTCGGTTCGATGTTCATATTGCTTCCGGTTGTTCAATGTTCCGGTGATGGGCACGTTTCCATCTTGCTGTGTTTTACAGTCACTTTGGATAAATGTCCATCTATCGGATGGTTGGCACAGACCCTGATTTTATCGGGCCGAAGAGCGCAAGCGCCGAAAGCGGACGGCTAGAGAAATTCTCGCTCACGGCGACGCAGGCGATCCTCTATTTCAATGCGCTTACTCCGGAGCAAACCGTGACGCTCAGTTACCGGTTTCGCGCCAAGTACCCCGTACGGGCGCACACCTTCGCATCTCGCGTGTACGAATACTATGACCCGGATGCGAATGCGATGGCACATCCCATCCAGATGGAGGTTGCCGAACGCAAGTGATTGAAGGGGCCGCATCTCTCAAAATCAACTTGGCTTTCCTAAGTTGCGGCCGCTCCATCCACAGCCGCCATTTACAATCGAAAGCGGCTGTGCTTTCCCGGCCTGCTTTCATGACCGCCCTCATCACTCCCGTAGAAGCCCGCGTCCTGGGTTCACTCGTCGAAAAGGAAAGCTCGACACCCGAGTACTACCCGCTTTCGCTTAACGCGCTTGTCAATGCCTGCAACCAAAAAAATAACCGTGAGCCGGTGATGCATCTCGATGAGGATGAGGTCCGTGACGCGCTCCGCGGTCTTGAAGACCAGCGACTCGCTGGCCCTGCGCACGGCGCCGATAGCCGCGTGACCAAATACGAGCACCATTGGCAGGAAGTCTTCAACTTCACCCGCGGGGAAACCGCCGTTGTTTGCGAATTGCTCCTTCGCGGCCCGCAAACTCCTGGCGAACTGCGCAGTCGCGCCGAGCGCCTCTACCGCTTCGAAGAGGCCTCCGAAGTCCTCTCGGTCCTGCAGCGTCTTGCAGAGCGCGGGCCCGCTCTGGTGGCCGCGCTTCCCCGCCAGCCCGGTGCGCGCGAAGTCCGTTACACTCACCTGCTCTGTGGGC
>JBAWFY010000261.1:0-3588 GCA_049592335.1 Occallatibacter sp. | reverse complement strand
GTCCGGGGTCCCCTCCCACGTTCCACCAGTGTTGCAACGCATGTCACTGGTGTCCACAGCATCACAGTGGTTCAGTGCAGAATCTGAAGCGGCTTGCTCGTTCGTGCTGGTGCCCACGCCGAAGCTTCCATCGCCGCTCAGCGAGGCCGCAACGGAGCTGATCGGGGAAAAGGCGAATCCAACCCACCAGATTTGTCCTTTGCTGGCTGTCGATTGTGTGCCCGACTGCGGCGATTGACCGCCATTGCCCTGCGCACTTGGGGCAGGGGCAGGTGGCGCTTGCGCATTCGCGCTGGCATTATCGCAAGGCGCCTGCCCTCCCATCTCAGGTTGGGGATCACAGTTGCCGGAGGCCCTGGCGGCAGCCAGCAACGCGGCATAAGACTGGTAGGTTTGTCCCTTGTAGTAGTAGGCGACGCGGACCGGCGACGGGGCGGGTTTAGCCGCGGGCGCATTGTTGGCGGTAGCGAGCGCGGCCTGTTGTGCTTGTTTTTGCTTCAGCGCCGCAGCCTGGGCAGCTTGCTGGCGGCTCAACTCCGCTTGTTCCGCAGCCGCTTTTTGCTGCGCCGCCATTTGCGCTGCATGGGCAGCCTGTGCCGCTTTCTGCTCCTGAATAGTCGCGGCCGTCGCCGCCAGTTGGCGCTGCTGCTCCGCCAGAGCGTCGTTAATGGCATTCCCTGACGAGCTGGATGAACCACCGCTGCTTCCCGAGGACGGGTCGGCTGGTCCGGTGGCGTCTGCGACTGCGCTCAATACCGTAAGCCATCCCGGCTGCTTGTTTCCCTCGGCCGTTGCCTGGTCTCGCGCTGCTGCCCTGGCTTGCGACTCGGCCTGGGTCGCTTGATCGTGCCTGGATTGTACCGAGTCGATATCGACCGGAATGCCCGATTCTTGCAACTTCCGACAGGCGTCGACAACATATTCGTCGAAACAGAGACTGCGCATCACAACAGCCTCAGCTCCCTCGTTGCCAAGCATACGGTATGCATTCAGCATTCCAATGCCGCAACCAATCGCGGACGAATACGCACCATCCTCACACGAGGAGCTTCTGTAAACCAGCAGCGCCTGCTTATACTGCGCTTGCTTCATGTAGATTGCACCAAGTCCCAGACATGGATTTTGCGTGCTTCCATCCGCTCCCTGGGCTGGCAGCGAGCATCCTCGCAGGAAGGCCTGTTGCACGTCCGACATCTGCAGCGTCAGAGTGGAAAAATTACGGATCATGTTTCCCCCGGAGATCGTAACCGAAATCTGAGCCGGAGGATTCTTCTTGTCGATGATATTCATATCTCCGACCTCGTAGCAGGTGGTGCGTGCGTCATATTGATGAATGAATAAATGATTTGCGTCATTGCAAGCCTTCAGCAATGTGCTGACTGCCTTCTGTAGATCGCGGTTATCTGTCTTGATCACCAGTTTTGTAGTTCGCGCCGTATTCAGTTCTTGCTGGAACGCTGCGACATCTGAGGCATCAATGTCATTCTTTGTCATCTGCTGAGCTGCTGGTTGCGCCGCATACGCAGGCGCCTGCGCAGTTGCAACCGGTTGGCTCTCAGCCTCCTGAGTGGGGGCGGGAGCCGGTGGAGGTGCATCAAGCTTCGCCAATTCGCTTTTGGCCGCCTGATTGCCTTGTCCGGCCGCTTTCAGGAGCCAATATCGAGCGTGCCCAAGTTCTGCTTGAACGCCATTACCGCTGACGTACATCATCCCGATTTTTAACTCTGCGGCACTTTGCTGCTCGCTATCTCCAGAAACCTCCACATCCAAATACTTCGAAAAGGCCTCCGAGTATTGCTGCGCGCGGTACAACGCATCAGCTTCTTGCAAAACTTGTGCTTGATCCGCCACAGCAGTCTGCGGTTGACTCTGGGCTATCGAAGTGGGGGCGGGAGCCGGCGGGGGCGCGTCGAGCTTTGCCAGCTCATTCTTAGCCACCGTATTACCTTGTATGGCTGCCTTCTGGAGCCATGTTCGCGCTTGGCCAATATCCGCAAGAACGCCGTTCCCATTGAGGTACATCATCCCGATTTTTAAGGCAGCTTCGCCTTGCTGCGCGCTATCTCCGGAAACGTGCACATCCAAATACTTCGAAAAGGCCTCCGAGTATTGCTGCGCGCGGTACAACGCGTCAGCTTCTTGCAAAGATTCCTGGGGCGGGCCGAGCTTTGCAAGGTTTGGGGTCTGTTTGGTTGCAGACTCTGACTGTTGAGCCGCGACCGTCAGGGTTGCAATGCAGAGGATCACGCTCAGGACAAAACAACCACGGATGCATCGCATCGCAGCCTCCAATCTGGATTTCTTGGAACGACCCTGAAGCGTTTAGACTACGCGAGCATCCTGCGTAACGCTAGTAGAATCTGACTCACAAATAGCGAAGTGCATATCTCGCATGTGTTTCGGGCGGAATCGACCCGATACAGTATGGCTTCTCGGCGGGCATAGAAAAGGCGGCTCCGAGCAGGTCCAGCGAGAATATGACGCCTCTCAGCTTGGCATAAAGCCACGGTGAGCTCGGATTTCTAGCCGAAGCTCTTCTTTGAGAGCCTTGCTTTTCTTGAGGCGCTTAAAGAAATCATCGAGGACGCTGACAACGATCGCGTTGACGCTGACCCCCTCAGCTTCAGCCCTTTCCTTGAGCTTGGTGCGGGCTTCGGCGCCGACGTGGATGAGTTGAGGGTTGGTGAGATCCATGCCAGCCTTGCGTGTCCGCTGAATATCGACTTCGTCCTTGTCAACGTGGCTTAAAGCAAAAAGGACTATCCTGGCCAGATCGCCCTTGATGCGTGACTCTTCTGTGATGGCTTCGCGGAGGTCGAGCGGAAGGCGCAGCGTCATTCCCGCTCGATTGTCAGTCCACCTCTGCCCCTCGCGGTTCACCTTGCGAGTTTGTTTCTTCGTGACTGCCATTGGTTCTCCTTCCCGATCCCGTCTTGCCTCGCGCCCTCGGTATACTCGGTCTCACTTGTCAGACGGCTGGTACACGACACATTTTTCACACCCTGGCCGGGCAGCGAAGAAATGGATACGGGAAATCTTCATTTTCTGCCATTCGTGCCGTTGCTGCTGAGGCTCTGCTTAACGCTGTAGTCCGGTTTCATCTTCCATTCGGTATTCTCGTTGCAAACGAGACTGGCTTGGTAGTCTCTGCCGGTTTTGGCGCTTTTGAACCCTTTGATAGGTCCAATTCTGCCATTCGTACAAAGTGTTTCGATCTGTTTGTGGGTGAGCTTCTTCCCCGAGTAGGTCTGGTTAACGACGAAGCGGCAGCCATTCCTGTATTGATCGCAGCCGTAGAAGTCTTTACCGGGAATGAGGCGGAGGTAGCCCTGTTTGCATCTGGGGCAACGGACGGCTGTTTGCTTTGCATCTGACGAGCCTTCGGAGACACGTTTCGCGGCAAAGACCGGCCGCGGCGCGACGTGTAGGTTACCGAGTTCTTTATCCAACTGGGAATCGAGCTGAGAAACGACGGCGATGTACTTGGCTGTGCCCTGAGCTATGTCATCGAGTTGCTGTTCAAGCGACCGGGTGTAGTCGTATTCGACGAACGCGAAAGTGCCGACAAGAGCATCGATGAGTTTGTAC
>JBAWFY010000260.1:0-7086 GCA_049592335.1 Occallatibacter sp. | reverse complement strand
CAGTCCATCGGCGGCGCGCCGTGGCTCCAGTTGTCGCCGTTCGCCCCGTCGCCCGTCGTGTTTGCCCGCCAATGGCCTCACACCACCCATGCGTATCTCGAAGCCTTGCGCCTCATCGAAGAGCATCACGCCCGCGCGGCCATTCTGCTCAGCCATGCCGTTGGCGCGCTCGACCCACAAGCTCTCCCCTGGCTTGCGCGCTGCATCCTCAACGAGCCCGTCGACCTGGTCATGCCGTACTATCTTCTCGAGCCGCACGAGGGCCTGCTGAACAGCGCCATTCTCTATCCCCTCAGCCGCGCCTTCTATCGCACCTCCGTCCGCTTTCCTCTCGGCGGCGACCTGAGCTTTTCCGCCAAATTCGCCCTCGCTCTCGATCTTCATCCGGGAGCCGCGGCTTTGCCCGAGGAAGATCCCATCGTCTGGCCCGTCCCCCAGACCCAGCGCATGAGCTTCTCCGTCGCCGAGGTCCCCATGCAGCGCGAGCTACCTGCCCAGGCTGAAACCGGCGACATCGCCGCGCTGTTCAGTCGCGTCGTCGGCTCGCTCTTCTCCGATATCGAGCTTCGCGCCCTGGAGTGGCAGACTACCCCAAAGTTTCTCCAGGCCAGGCACATCAAGGGTGCGATCCGGAGCACGACCTGGGGTGCGGCCCAGGCCCGATCGAATGCCAGCGGCTCGGCGCCGCATCCAGAACTCACGCTCATGCTCGAATCCTTCCGCCTGGCCGCCAAAAACCTGCACGAAGTCTGGTCGCAGGCCATGACGCCGCGGACGCTGTTTTCGGTCATGCGTCTGGCCGCCACGCCGCCGGACGTTAAGTTCTCAATGTCGAACAGTTTGTGGGTAAGGATCGTGTACGACTTTCTGGTGGCTTTTCGGGGACGCGCCGTCAACAGGAACCACCTCGTCGGCGCGCTCATGCCGCTCTATTTCGCCTGGACGGCATCTCATCTATTAGCGCTCGGCTCCGAGGTCGAGCCCGGCCCCGAGCGGACAGCCGAAGAGAGAATCGAAGCCCTCGCTCAGGTCTTCGAGACCGATAAGCCTTACCTCCTTGCCCGTTGGCGCTGGCCTGACAATTTCAATCCATAATCAGCCGCCGGAGGAGAATCCCATGTGGGAACAAGTCGAAAACGCTTTGCACGCCTCGTTGGTCCGGGTGCTCACTGAGGTCGCCACCCTGCTCCCCGCGCTCCTGTCCCTGCTCGTGGCTGTAGCCGTCTGCGGGCTGTTCGGGCTCTTTTGCGCCTGGCTCCTGCGCCGCCTGCTCACTGCCATTCGCTTCGACGAACGCATGAAGGCTAACCGCTCGGGATTTTTGCTGGACTGGTGGTCTCCGGCGCAAAGCCTCGCCCTCACCCTTTCGCGCGCAGTTTTCTGGGTCGGCATCTTTCTCGGCCTGGCACTCGGCATCGCGTCCTTCGACGCGGCCTACAGCCCCACCTCGCACTTCGCCGCCGTGCTCTATCCGTATCTCACGCATGGCGTCAGCGCCATCCTCATCCTGCTCGTGGGCACGCTTGTGTCGCGCTTCCTCGCCCGCTCCGTCCTCATCGGCGCCGTCAACATGAACCTGCAATACGCGCGCCTCCTCAGCCAAGGCATCAAGTGGCTGGTGCAGGTCGTCGCCATCGCCATGGCTCTCGACCATCTGGGAATCGGCGGCGAAATTGTCGATCTCGCCTTCGGCATTCTCTTCGGCGGAATCGTTCTCGCCCTCGCGCTAGCCATCGGCCTCGGCTCGAAAGAAATCGTCAGCCGCTCCCTTGAGCAGGACAGCCGCCACACCGAAGAGCCAGTAACCCAGCATGTGAGGCACTTTTAATCCCTTTCATCCGTTCGGCGTTTTCGAAGAGGCGCAGTTCGTGACAACTGGACGACAGAAGAGTGACACAACTGTGACATTTCGCATTGCGGGTCGCTTGGTATGCTCCGCTGTGGGGTAGTTAACGACGTCAATAATTCTCACCTGCTAAGGCCTCACTGTAACGATTGATTCTCTTGCTCAGAATCGTATTCACATTCGAGAATTCACAATCATTCCCGGATATCACCTCCCGGAACCGTGAATCTGGTGCTTCCCAAACCTAAGAATCACACGATTGCGGCTCAGACTTCCTTCTGGCGCAGAGGAGTTCTGCAGACTCTGGGTCAATGTGTGCTGTGGCAGGTAAAGAACAGCGCTTTAACAGCCCGCGTGGAACCAAAATCCTTCTTTGGAGATATCGAAATGAAATCGGTCTCTAGATGTTTCAGCCTTGTATTGGTGTTGCTGTCAATCGCGGGCGGCATTTCCCTCAGCCGGACGGCGTGCGCGCAATTGCCGAGGCCAACCTACTTCAGCTTGGAAAACAATAACTCGCATCTTTGCCTGTCGCTGCCCGGAGCCGCCGATCAACTTTATCCCGGTGACGGTCTGCAACTCACTCAAATGCCCTGCGACGGCCGCCAAGGGGAAATCTGGTATCAAGGCGCTCAAACGACAAACGGGGGTACCGGTGTAGCTTCTTACACGTTAGCGAGTGATTATTATTGCTGCAGTTTCCTGGTCGCCGGCGTGCAAGCTGGTGTGATGCAAAACGGTACCCCAGTGATCACATGGTCAGAAGACCCAACCAAGTACGGGGTTCCTGGAGCCGTGAACAACCAGGGGTGGGGACTCGTTCAGTGGAACCTGAATTATCCGGCTCCTCAGGATCCGGACGATCCTCCCTGCTATCTCCTCTACAATGCAGGCGGCATACCGGTCGTAAACGGCCAACAGGGAGTATTTGTGATGGGTGTCTACGGTGGCAGCACGTCTCCGGGAGCCCCGGTGGTGATTTGGAATTGGGGGAATGATCCAAACTACCCGTATCTCGCGAACTCCGATCAGTACTGGTGTGCCATAACGCCTGGTCCGCCAAACCCCCTTACTTGAGCGTCAATCCACCTTGACCGCCTTGCGAGGGCACTGCTCCCGCGACCCATATCAGCGTCGGTCGTAGGAGCAGTTCTCCTCGTTGAACTACGTCACATGGTTAGTAAAGCGCGGCGGCGTGGGACAGCCACGCCCTTGCAGCACTCAGTCAAAACCGGTAACCCGGCTTCAGTTCACACTGATAAACATTGTTGATCGCGGTTGCTCCCTTCCTAACCTGGCAGCTTGCCCAGCTCAAGTCGAGATCGGCGCCGAGCGGAAATACGATCTCGGTGCCGCTCAGTTCCGCAATCAGGCTTGTGCCTTCCGCGCTCGGCGGAACGGTGAAGTTAAATCCCCGGCCAAACACCACGGGATACGTCAGGCGCACCTGGGGAACAATACTCGTATGAAACACCTCGGCCTGAACGAGAAACGTCGTGGTATCCGACCAATCGAATGCCGTCGCGGTGATCATGCGGCCGCCCTCCGCGAATCCGCTGGTATCGATCCGCGTGAACGGGCAAGGCCCCGCGATACAGGAGGCTCGCGCGTCCTGAAACTCGTTTCCCTGGCCGGCATCGAGCCGGATCGAGCCTTGCGCCGCCTTCCAGCGCCCGTCTGGAGAACACGGGCTTTGATGGCGGCACGGGACGTTTCCCTGGTTAACGATCTCGAATGTTTTCGCCTCGCTTCCGATATTCTCTTCCAGGTCGGTGTTCACCGTGTACCGCACCCTGACATTCGCCACGACCTGGCCCACAGTCGACGGTTCCACCTCCATGTTTGCCGGGGTGGGCATCATGTCCGCCACAAGAAGCTGCCGCAGCGAATTACGGAACCTGATCATCACCGGCAGCTCCAGCGGCTTGTAGCCCGGATGCTCGAAATCCAGCACCACGGTTTGCCCCGGCAGGATGCTTTTGGGAATTGCGATTCCAAAGTATCCTGCCGGGTCGGAATGCGTCGTCACCCTGGAGTTGCCGTAGGTGGCGGTGACCACCACGCCGCCGATCGGCTGCTGCTTGCGCACGTCGGCATCCTTGCGCACCACTGCGCCTCGCAGCACAGACCACTGCGGCCTCCAGTGATGCAGCCCATAGATGAGCACAATAACCGCTGCAGCCCCGGCGGCAACAACCATCCAATCGGCGGCTTTTCTGGAGATCATGCGCCTCTTTTCCTTCTTTCCTTTGGACGCAGGTTCGTTCCATTTTGCCGTCCCCCTCGCTAACCACCGGCATCGATCCGGCATCTAACTATGCGCGAGGGCATGGGCCAACCGATCTTACGTCACATTGGACCAATAACGTCGCGGCGCAGCCTTCTGCGTCAGCTCTCATCCCTGTCGCTCGGCCTGCCGCTTGCGCGCGCACACGCGTTCATCCAGTCCGCCAATCCGGAGGAGTTGCGCGAAACTCCGCAGGAATTGCCTCAGTCCCCCTACGCCGCAGCGGCAATTTCTCCTCAGGACGACAAACTTCTCGACGATCTGGAGCGCGCATCGTTCCTGTTCTTCTGGGAACAGGGCAATCCGCAAACCGGCTTGATCAAAGACCGCTGCAATGTCCGCACCAAAGATGAAACCCTGGGGGCCAGCATCGCCTCCACCGGCTTCGGGCTCACGGCCATCTGCATCGCCGATCAGCGCGGGTTCATCTCTCATGCGGACGCGCGGCTGCGCGTAGTTCGCACCCTTTCCTTTCTGTGGCACAAACTTCCCACGCATCGCGGCTTCTTCTTCCACTTCGCAAATATCAATACCGGGGAAAGAATGTGGGACTCGGAGGTTTCCTCGGTCGACACGGCGATTCTGCTCTGCGGCGTGCTTACCTGCAAGCAGCACTTCATCGACAAGGACATCGAGCAGTTGGCGCACGCCATCTTCGATCGCGTCGACTGGACCTGGGTTGCCGAGGACACCAGCCTGCTCTCCCACGGCTGGACGCCGGAATTCGGCTTCATCCCCTCGCGCTGGGAGTACTACAGCGAGCTGATGATGATGTATCTGCTCGGCATGGGCTCTCCCTCCCATCCCCTCCCCAAGGACGCATGGTTCGCGTGGAAGCGCACCACCTTCGAGTACGAGGGCCTGCGCTATATCGGATCGTTTGCGCCGCTGTTCGTGCACCAGTACTCGCAGGCATGGTTCGACTTCCGCCTGAAGCGCGACCGTTTCGCCGACTACTTCCTTAACTCGGCCATCGCCACCGAGGTACACCGCCGCTTCTGCATCGAACTCCACCCCCAGTTCTCCGACTACAGCGACGACCTGTGGGGCATCACCGCATCGGACTCCGCGCGCGGGTATATCGTCTGGGGTGGCCCCCCGGCTACAGGGCCCATCGACGGCACAGTTGTCCCGTGCGCGGCAGGAGGCTCGCTTCCATTCCAGCCGGACTCCACCTTGCGCGTTCTCCGCAGCATTCACGATCGCTATCCGAATGCCTGGTCCCGCTACGGCTTCGTCGATGCCTTCAATCCGCTGACAAAGTGGTACGACACCGATGTCATCGGCATCGACACCGGCATCGTGATGCTCATGGCCGAGAATCTCCGTACCGGCTTTGTTTGGAACACGTTCATGAAGAACCCCGAGGCGCAGCGCGGCATGGCCAGCGCGGGCTTCGAGCCCTACAATCCCACGGCGAAGTGAGGGTTTTGCGGCGAACAAAACTGCGCGCCATTCCATGCCCGCAAACCTTACAAACCGGCCCAAGGCCAGCCTCCGGCGGCCCGTGAAGCCACCCGGAAACAACGACCCAAGCCAGCCTCGCATCTCAACCGAAATAGATGCTTAGCATCGCAGTGCAAGCTAATTCATAAAGAGTTCCAAGCACTTTTTCTTCGTTGGCACGTCCATCCCTGCCCTTGGTTCCGTCATCGAGCACCGCCCCCGTCCTGAGGAATTTTGTGCGGGGCCGAGCTGCACGCAAGAGGCACGATGCATTCAGAATCCTTACCCGTGGACTCCGGGGCGCAATCCTCATCCGATGAGTCCCCCACGCGGTCGAGCGCCTGGGGGGAGCGCATGCGCGCGCTCAGGAACATCCCTCCGGTTCTCCATTTTGTCTGGGAGTCGGGGCCTTCGGTCGTCTTCTGGAACATCGCGCTGCGCATCGTCGCCGCCTTCCTGCCCGTCGGAATCGGCATCATCGCCGGTCCATACATCATCAATGGCATCAACCGGATCAGGTTTCATCAGCCCTTGCCCGGATACTTCTGGTGGCTGGTGGCATTGGAAGCTGTCCTCGCGGTTCTCATCGGCTTGCTTTCGCGGGCCGTGGATTACTTCGACAACCTGCTCGCCGATCGCTATACGCATCATGTGAGCGTCGAAGTCATGCGCAAGGCCGCGGCTCTCGACGTTACGGTTTACGAGGATCCCGTTTTCTACGACCGCCTGGAGCGGGCGCGCGTGCAGGCGACCGACAGGCTGGCCATGATCCAGCAGATGGGCCGGCTGATCCAGCAGACGGTTACCGCAGCCGCGTTTTCTGCCGTACTCCTCTTCTACTCGCCCTTCCTTCTGCTCCTGCTCGTTGCCGGTATCATTCCCGCCTTTCTCGGCGAGAGCCACTTTGCGTTTCTTACCTATGCCAAGAATTTCCGGCAGACCCCCGTCCGCCGGCAAATGGACTATCTTCGCCAGGTAGGCGGCAGCAAGGAAGCGGCGAAGGAACTGAAACTTTTCCATTTGAGCGACTATCTGACGCAGAAATTCACATCGCTCTCGCAGCAAATCTATGAAGAAAATGTCGCGCTCAATCGCCGCAGGCTTTTCTGGGGCGCGCTGCTCGCCGTTCTCGGCCAGCTCGGTTACTACGCTGCTTACGTGCTCAGCATTTTTCGCACGATCCACGGCGTCTACACGATCGGCGCCTTCACGCTGATCACCACCGCCATCATGCAGGCCATGGGCAATATTCAGCAGGCGTTTTCGACGGCCTCGGGAGTCGCCGACCAGGCCCTGTTCCTCACCGATCTGCTGGCCTTTTTCGCTATGGAGCCGGCGGTCAAGTCGAAGCCTTTTGGGCTGCCTGCCCCGCGCCGCATCGCGCGCGGCTTCGAATTTCGCAATGTCTCCTTCGTGTATCCCGGCACCAACAGGCGGGTTCTCGATCGTTTCAATTTCATCCTTCAACCCGGCCAGCGCGTCGCCCTGATCGGCGAAAACGGCCAGG
>JBAWFY010000259.1:0-7288 GCA_049592335.1 Occallatibacter sp. | reverse complement strand
GCCATAGAGCGTGTCGCCAACCACGGGGTGTCCGATGGACGCCATGTGCACGCGGATCTGGTGGGTGCGGCCGGTTTCGATGCGCACGCTGACGAGCGTGAACCTGCCGAACGGTGTGTCGAGGCGGCGCAGTACCTGGTAGTGTGAAACTGCGGCGCGCGCTTGTTCGCTGGGCCGCGTGGTCATGCGCGTACGCCGCACCGGATCGCGGCTAACCGCAGCGCTGATGGTGCCCTTTTCGCGCGCGATTGAACCATGTACCAATGCGATGTAGGTCTTTTCCACACGCCGCCCGGCAAACATCGCGCTGAGGGCCGCATGCGCGCGATCGTTTTTGGCCACGACGATCAATCCGCTGGTCTGCTTGTCGAGGCGGTGCACGATGCCGGGCCGCAACGCACCTCCGGTGCTCGAGAGCGCCTGGAAGCGGTGCAGCAGGGCATTGACAAGCGTCCCGCGGCTGCGCGCGTCTTCTGTTGCGCCCGATCCCGCGTGCACCATCATGCCGGCGGGCTTGTTCACGACGGCGAGATCGTCGTCCTCATAAACGACGTCGAGAGGAATCGCTTCGGGAACGGCCTTGAGCGGCGCAGGATGCGGTTCGCCGGTGACGGCGATCTGTTCGCCGCCGCGCAGCTTGAACGAAGCCTTTTGCTGCTTTCCGTCCACGAGCAGGTCGCCCTGGTCGATGAGCAACTGCACACGCGAACGGCTCACGCCATCGAGTTGCGAAGCCGCAAAATGATCGAGGCGCTGGCCACGGGCCTCGGCGGGAACTTCGATTTCGCGCCTGGCGCTCACGCGGCGCCTCGCGCTGTAGTATGAGCGGTGTGATCGGATGGCTGGGCGGTTTTCGGCTCGCGCAGTACCAGCGCTCCGGCAATCACCAGGAGAATGGCTGCAATCTGCGGCCCGTCGACCGCGCCATGGAGTAACGAGCCGCGGCCCTCGGGATCGCGCCAGAATTCGGTGATGTAAATGGCAATGCCTGCACCCATCAGGCCCAGTCCGGCTACGTCGCCCTTGCGGCGCTCGGCCGGCAGCCAGACGAAAAGCAGCAAGGCAAGGGCGAGAAACGCGAGCGCAGTGTAGGCCTGCACCGGGTGCAGCGGAAATCCGAGCGGCGTGCCGCTCCAGATCATGGCCATGGGGTCTTGGTAGGTGACAGCCCAAGGAACACCCGGGCCCGCATCGCGGCCATAACCCGATCCTGCAGCCAGCGCGCCGAGTTGCTCGAAGGCGAGGCCGAGTGCCAGCGGAGGGGCGAGAGCATCGGCAGTGGCAGCGAGCGGCAATTTGACACGCCGCGCGTACCAAAAAGCGCAGGCCGAACCCGCCAGTGAGCCCGCGCCGGCCAGCAGGGGATGGTGCACCATGGCGATTCCGAGCAGCCAACGGGGATGCAGGCGCAGGGCGCTCCAGTTTACGGCGAGAAGCAGCAGCCGCGCCGCAGCGAGAGCCACAAACAGGCTCAGGATGCAGAGATTCCACAGTTTGGCCGCGTCCACTTGCGCGGTACGCGCCGTGCGCAGCACGAGGCCGAGCGCCAACAAGACGCCCAGCGCCGTCACTGCGCCGTAGGACGGGACGACCATTGCACCGATGTGAAAGAGGACGGGATGCACTTGAGGACAGGATACGGCAGCGGGGTGAGCGGGGTCAGCGGAGCTGGCGGCCCTCGCAGTGACAGCCCGGCAGAGGAGGCGAATCGGAAGGTCAGTCAGCGGACGCGACTACCGAGAATAGAGAACAGAACCCGGCCCACGGGGCCGTGAGTAATGCGCTGGTGAACCCGTCCTAAGACGGTGGAGCTCCCCGCGGTTTATTAGGCATTCCGGACTGGCGGACACTGCACACAAAACCGATTTTTCGAGTCGAGCCCCTGTTCATTGAATGTTGGTTCAACCAGCGTTGACCACCCACCTGCTTTGCAGGCCGGTTTCTAATGCGGATAGTAGGGGTAGTGGCGAAGAATTGCAAGTCTTGTGCGATGGCTGCGAACTGTGATACGTTCTTGCTTCCTGCGTCGTGGGAAGCGCCGTTCAAAAACGGAACTGTAGCCGTTCTTTGCTCAATTTCCATTGCCCTGAGCTTGACTAGCGGCCGGTGGCACGGGTCTCGCTTTCTCGATCTCCGTTGCGTGAGCAATCATCTTCTTCAGTTTGCCCTCGATGCTTGCGTCTCCCACGTGCTGGTCCTCAAGCACGCCGTCGGGGTCGATAGAGAAGGTGGCCGGAATAGCGTCGACGGAGAATAATTTTGCCATCGGACCATCGAAGCCCCCATCGCGGTATTGCAGCCACGTCATGCCGTTTTTTGCCACAAAATCCTTCCATTTGGCCGCATCGCTGTCCAGGCTCACGCTGAGCACTACGAAGGGCTGCCCCTGGAACTTCTTTGCGATTTCGCGCATGTGCGGCAGGGCTTCACGGCATGGGCCGCACCACGTGGCCCAGAAGTCGATCAGAACTACTTTTCCGGCAAGGCCGTCCATGGTAATGTGCTGCCCATCCAGGGTGGTCAACGCGAATGCCGGGGCCATGCGCTCGCGCGCGAGTTCGATGTGATCGAGATAACGGCCGGCGCGCATGCGCGTGACGCTGTCAGCGTCCTTGTCCCCATCGAGAAAGATGTGAAACTCAGTGCGCGCAGCATCGTCCTGGCGCAGGCAAGCGAGATCTACGCCCATGCCGAAGTGGGATTCAGACGCGCTCGGATCGAGGGAGAGCGCGCTGCGGTATTCATCCAGGCTTTTTTCCAGGAAGTCATGCTGTTTGTCGCCTTTGGCGCTCATCGCTTCAGCCTGGAGCACAAGCCCAAGACGAAGGTGAAGCGTGGCGCGTGCCGCATCCGTCGATACCACCGAGAGCCAATCCCGAAGAACGGCATCCGCGGTTTTATAGTCGCCGATCTCAAAGGCGAGTGAGTATGCGTGGCTCAGGCATTGGCTGCAGTGGCCGCCATCCTGCTTATTCGCTTTGCGAAAGCAATCGATTGCCTGAAGCTTATAGCCTTTCTTCTGCCAATCGGAGGCGTCGGCGAAGGTTTTTTGCGCCTTCGCATTGGTGGGTTCGCCGGGCTTGGGCACAGCGGTCTGGCTTGCCCATCCCAGCGGAAGGCCCCAACCCAATGCAAGCGCAAAAACGGCAAGGGCAGAGCTGGATCGACAGGCGTTGCAAAGGCTTCGGAACATGGTTTCCCTGGAAGATCAGATGAATCGTACGCTTGGCAAAAATCTTACACCGCCTCAGGCAATCAACTTCAAAAGAGCAGACTTCTGGCGGCTTGCGCATCTGCTTTCGATCCCTGCATAGGCTTGTTCGGCGGCGCGGCCAGATCAGACGTAGCCAATTCGAACGGGTCATTCTGGCGAAAGGGGCTGGCGAAAACGGGGCATTGCATTCGGTGTTTTTCTGTAGAATGCTTGGCAGTGTTTCAAATCACAGGAACCTTTGGGATTCGACCCTATTCTTGGCTCATCGGACCGGGCTGAGGATCAGGGCCTCCGTCATGTTGCACACAACCATGAATCCGCAGCCTGCGAGGCGCGTTCAGCACCGACGCGGACTGCGCCGTATCGTTTTGTTCGCAGGGAGCGCATCCCTCGCTGCCGTCCTTAGCGGTTGCAACGCGAACATCGCCCTGACTCCTTCGCCGCCCGTGCCCGCGAGCACGGTTTCTCCCATTCCCGGTTCTCCCATCCAGCACATCGTGGTCATCATGCAGGAGAACCGCAGCTTCGACAATCTCTTCAACGGATTTCCCGGCGCCGACACCGCGCAAAGCGGCATGGATGGCAATCAGAGCATTGCTCTCAGGCCCATATCGCTCGACGACTCGCGCGACCTCGACCACTCGCATTTGCGCTGGGTGAAGGATTGGGACAACGGAAAGATGGATGGTTTCGGCGAAGGCACGGGTTCGCTGCCCTACTCCTATGTGCCAGAGAGCGACGTGGAGGAGTACTGGACGCTGGCCCGGCAATACGTGCTTGGCGATCGCATGTTCCAGTCGAATACCGGCCCGAGCTTTGTGGCGCACCAGTACATGATCGCGGGCCAGTCGGCAAACGTGGTGGAAAATCCCAGCGGCTCGGTATGGGGGTGCGATTCACCTCCGGGCACGACTGCGGCAGTGCTGGGACCGGATGACACCGAGTTGCCCGGCGTGTATCCCTGCTTCGATTACCTGACGGTCGCCGATCTGCTCGATTTGAAGGGCGTGACCTGGCGTTATTATGCGCCGGCCGACGGCGACGATTTCTTCGTCCTCTCAGCCTACCAGGCCATCCGGCACATTCGTTTCGGGCAGGACTGGCTTGACAACGTGGTTTCGCCGCAGAATCGCATTCTTACCGATATTCAGCACGGCGAACTTGCGCAGGTGACATGGGTTGTGCCCGATTGGGCGCACTCCGACCATCCGGGATCGGGCAGCGAGGGTCCGAGCTGGGTAACATCGATCATCAATGCCATCGGCAACAGCCCTTACTGGAACTCGACGGCGATTTTCATCGCGTGGGACGACTGGGGTGGCTGGTACGACCATGTGACGCCACCCAAGATGGATGCGATGGGACCTGGATTCCGCGTGCCGCTGCTCATCGTCTCGCCGTACTCGAAACACGGATACATCACGCACCACAATCACGAGGCCAGCGGATTCATCGCCTTTATCGAACACAACTTCGACCTGGGCACCTTGGGCACGCGCGATGCCGGCAGCGATGCCTTTGAAGATTGCTTTGACTATTCCCAGAAGCCGCCGGCCTTTACGCCTGTTCCCACACACGTGAGTGCCGATCGCCTGGTGCGGGAAAAGTTCAGCGGCCCACCCGACGACGATTAGAGGTAGAACCGGCCATCGGACCACAGTGCCCCGTGTTTCCTGAGGTGGCTACTCAGCGGCAAAGGGGGAGGCTCAGGTACTTCCCTTCATCGGAGGGATGTGAATGGGATCGATCTGATTTCTGTGAAGTACTATGTCCAATCAACGTCTGTCGTGGGCTGCTTCGCGCGACCAGCGAGCCAGGATCGGGAACTCGCTTTGCCCGAATTCCCAAATTGGAATTGTTTAGCACTTGAGTGACCAAAATCACTCCTTTGTGGGCTTTGGGCGCGATAATTAGAGAGATAGGATAGAAGAGAGAACAAATGGCAGAACTCAGGCACTTTCCCCAGGCAGGGTTCCAAGCCACATGGGACAATGCGGCGCGCAAGGTTGCGCCTGGCGGACAGTCTTCGGTAAATGTAGAGAAATATTGTGTTTACAACCAGACGCGGGGACGATTTGTCGCCACCAGCGTGGAAGCCGTGGACGCCTCTTCGGGTGGTCAGGAAGCGCGGCTGCGAAACCTGGAGCCGGGGGCTGGAGCAGGGCTCTGGCTTCTGCCTTGCCCGGAGATCTCCCCGACCAGCATACGTTCTCTTGTTGATTTGGTGTATCTGAATCGTGAAGGAGCGGTTCTGGCGGCTGTGGAATCCTTCCCCTTGGTCAAAGCTGCGGTTTCCAGCACAATGGCGGGCAGCGTGCTGGTGCTTGCAGAAGGTACCGTGGCTGCGGGCGAAGTCCATATCGGCGACCGGCTGATTGTGGCAACGCCCGACGAGATGAAGCGGCATTTGCAGACCATCAAGGAAGCAAAGGCCGCAGCGCAGGAGGCCGCTTCGTCTTCTCTGGAGCAGCATGTGCTGCCCATCCCGGACGGCCAGGTCCCGGATGCGGCAGAGCCGGCGGCATTGGCAGCTGCGGACCATGCAGCCGCTGTTCCGGTGGCGAGTGCGTCAGCAACAGCACCGCCGGCTTCGAGCCAATGGGCATGGGCTCTCAAGGATCCCCCGCTCTCCGCAGAATTCGAGACGCCGCCGGCCTTTGAACCGCCGCCCACTCGAGACAGACAGCCCCTACCTGCCTTTGAAGCGGCGACCGCTACATTCAGAGATTCCCCGCCAGTGGTTGAGCCAACTGCGTTCGCGCCGCCGGCAAGGCTGGAGAGCCCCTTCGCAGCGCCGTCAGCCGAACAAGAGCCCCCTCATGCTCCGCTTGCCGATGTTTCCGCGCCGCCTGTTGGGGCCGACGAATGGAAGAAGAAGCCGGCCAAGGGATGGTTCGCCCGCTTGCTGCAGAGCGAGCCTGAGGACGCGCGCATCACGTCGCGCGAGTCGCTGCCGGGGCTGATCGCCTACTACTTCACGGGAGGAACCCCCAAGCCCCATGCCGTGCGCGATATCAGCCTGACCGGGATGTATATCCTCACCGAGGAGCGCTGGTATCCCGGCACTGTCATTCGGGTGACGCTGACAGACCGGCACCATCCATCGACCGAGCGGTCGATTACCGTGAATGCGAAGGCTGTGCGAGCAGGACGCGAGGGCGTGGGCTTCGAGTTTGTGCTGGAGGAGAGGGACCGCGGCAGGGTCCGGGAGGCAGAACGGATGGACCGTGCCAACGGCATGAGCGCCGAAGAGATCGCGGACTTCCTTCGTATCTACAAGTCGTCGTAGCAAGAAGGACCGGAAGTTGGTCGGAGTCGTTTCGCCAGTGGGTCTTCTGCAATGCAAGCGCCCTGTGCGGGGCACTTCTTAGGCGCACCTATCCTCTAGGGGCTTTTGCTGCTCCCGGCTTTCAATATCGCGTGGCAAGCGAACGCGCGGCTTCTGAGAACTCCGGCTTTTCGGCTGCGGTTGCGCGGCTGCGGCGTTTCTTGTCGTTGGGAGCGCTTTCGGCCGCGGTGGAGAGCTGCGGCTGCGCGGCGGCGTTTTCTCCCATTACATGCAAGCGCATGAAGTTGGTGGAACCGGACTTGGTGCGCGTGCCGGCAACAATCGCGATCACCTCGCGCGGGCGCACGTAGCCGCCTTTTTCGAGCAGCCTCTCGGCAAGATCGACCATGGCCTCGGTGGTATTGGCCTTGGTGCAGCGGATGGGCGTGGTGCCCCAGAGAAGACTGAGGCGGTTGACGGTGACTTCGACGGGGCTGAGCGCAAAGATGGGCGCCGAGGGGTGGTACTTGGAAAGCTGCCGGGCGGTTGCGCCGGACTCTGTGAACATAGCGATGCCGCGCAGATCGAGATCGTCGGCGGCATGGGCCGTGGCTTCGCAGATGGTTTCGGCGATGGAGAGATGAGTGGGGCGCTCGCGGGGAGTCTTCTCGATGTTCTCCTTAATGTGGCGCTCGGTTTCGCTCACAATGCGCGCCATCATGGCAATGGATTCGACGGGGTACTTGCCGATGGCCGACTCGCCGGAGAGCATGACGGCGTCGGTGCCGTCGTAGATGGCGTTGGCG
>JBAWFY010000258.1:0-5451 GCA_049592335.1 Occallatibacter sp. | reverse complement strand
CTTTTGAGCATGGCCACATACGTATCGTTGGGGTTCTTCAGCAAGCTGCTACCGCCGCCGGCCATCTGCGCCAAGCCGCCCAGGCTACCGAGTTGCGCCGTCAATTGCGAGCTGAGAGAAGAATTCTGCTGAGGAGGAAGCAGCGTTACGGTTGCCGTGTATTTCGTTGGCAGAATCAGCGAGATTACAGCCGCCGTGATTGCGAAACTGCCCGTCATCCACAGGATTAGCCGCTTGCTCTTGGCAAGCACAATGAGCAGATCGAGCAGCGAGATTTCGTCCTCTTCCCTTCTCTCGTGCTCAGGGACGGGGAGTCCGGTATGCGGCTCCATGGGTTCGCTCAAATCGGCAACTGGTGTTCGCGTGGCCATCGCTCCTGCAAGATAAGGAATATTGGAACACGTTATTGAACAATACTCAACGATGCTGCGCCCAGCGCTAATTGAGAGAACATCTGCGACCAGTTCATGATGCCGTAAAGGGCAGACGGCTTAAAGGTCTTTTCCGGAACGACGATGGTGTCTCCGGGATAAATGCGGAGATCGTTGAACTCGTTTCCCCAGGGGCCGTTGGTCATATCGCGGCTCACGACCTCGCCATTGGCGCGGATCACAAATGCGCGGCGGCGGTCCGCATCCCGATTGGGGCCCCCGGCGAGCCGCAAATACGTTCCCGTCCGCGCTCCTGCTTTATACAGAAAGGAACTTTGATTGTAGACCGCGCCAACCACGTTCACGTCCGTCGGAGCATGGGGGACGATAAAACGGTCGCCATTCTCCAAGGCAATGTCCGAAATAGTAGTGATGCTGCTGCTTTCGGGATGAAATTCCAGCACGATCCGCCCCGTCGCGCGAACCTGTCGCAGCGCGGCCAAGAGATTCTGTTCGCTGGACTGGGCGGCGGCGGCGCTGGCCGCGGTTTGAGCCGTAGCTGACGCCGACGATGCTAGCTGTACGGCGCCCCGTTGAATGTTCAGGGCCAGAGCCTGCACATATTCGTCAATGCGGGCCTGCTGCACGGCTCGTGTCGATTCGCGAGTGAACTCGGAACCATAGAGATAGGCATTGGGTGTTAACCCACCAGCGCGCTCGACAAGCTGGCGCAAGGTTTCTCCCGGCCGCGCCGAATAAATGCCTGCGTGGGCGAATTCGCCCTCCAGCCGGACCAGCTTGGTTTCTTCCGCTATGGGCACGCGGATATCTGCGTCGGAAAAGATGGATACGACATCGTTGGGTTGCAGTACCAGATCCTGCGCGGCGTCGTGTTGCAGCACCAGCTTGCCCAGGTCGAACGGGAGTAGCTCCGTCTTCAAGGTATTCTGATCGATTCGCTCGATTACCGCGTAGTCCCAGTCGATCTCGGGAGCAGGCAAACGCACATCCGTGCGTTGCGCGGGAGCTTGAGATTGGCTGGGATTCGACGATTGGGTGCCTGCCAGAGAGGTACTGCCTGCGCGTCGCTGTGCGCTCAACGAGGGATTCAGATTCTGCTCATTGCCGTATTGTTCCTGCTGTTCCTGTTGTTCCTGCTGAGATGTTCCGGGATATTGCCCCACATATTGATCATATTGATCCGGCTGGTCTTGAGGGTAGCCATTGCTGTTCGTATCTGCGTTCTGCGATCCATACTGATCGTCTGCAGCGTTGGGACGGCTCTGTTGATATCCCATCTGATTCAGCGGGCCGTTCGTGCCCTGCCTCTGTGTCTGAACGCGCTGCGGAATTGCAATGGGGTGATTGTCGGCCGGTTGCCGCAAATTCGCAAAGCCCGGGATGGGCTCGAACTCCGGGGCCGGCAGCCCCATCTGTGCCCGCCGCCACCAATAATCGCGGGTGAGCAGCGATTCCTTGTCGGGAATCAGCTCGCTCAAGTGCATACCCTCGTGCCAGGCGAACCGGCCGGGATTGGCAATGTTCCCGCGCAACGTTACGGTTTTCTCATACCTTGGCACGATTGCGTAGACGCGAACCACATCGCCCTCGGCCAGCGCAGAGGCCATGCCGGAGGCGTCGTAGGCAACCTCCATCGCGCGCCGGTCGCGGTGCTCGTCAATACGCTCGATCGAAACCCGCGCTTCGGCAGCTAGTGCAGACACGCCTCCAGCGTCGGTCAGAACATCGCCCAGCGATTCCTGCGGCAAAAGCTCATAGACTGCGGGATTCCGTACGCTGCCCAAAACAGCCGCCTGCGCGCCCACGGGAGGAATAAAGATCACATCTCCGGGCAAAAGTTGGACGTCTTTTGTCTTATCGCCCTTGATGAGCAGATCGTAGAGATCAAAGTGTGCCACCACGGCGCCGTCCCGGCGCAACTCGATGGAGCGCATGGAACCCTCCACCGCCGGGCCGCCGCTGGCGAACAATGCATCCACGAGCGTGCTCAAAGAGCTGACCGTGTAGACGCCCGGCTGCCGAGCTTCTCCCGAAATGTACACCTGGATCGAGCGAATCTGCCCCATGTCTACTGTGAGATCGAAGTTGCGGTAGACACGTCCCACTGCGGCCCGCAAATGCGTGTCCAAGCCCGAAAAAGCCAGCCCCGCCACGTGCACGTTTCCCACCTGAGGCAGGTAAATCTCGCCTGAACGGTCAACGCGCAGGTTGGCCTGTATACTTACCTGACCCCAGATGCGAATGCGCAGCTCGTCTCCCGGACCCACCACGTAATCCGGGGGCACCGGTGCCATGTCCACGGGGGCAAATGTCGAAGGAACCCGCTGGAACAAATCGGATCCAAAGACGGGCAGAACAAGTCCTGTGCTCGATGCGACGAATTTTTGGAATTCTGTCAATGGCTCCGGCGTCTGCTGAACCGGAGTCAGCGGCACGCTCGGCTGCGAGTATTGCTCGAAGTCCGAGTAGATCGACGAAGACAGCGGAGAATTTGCGGATGGATTGCTCGAACCTCCCGGACGCCCAGCGACCGGCTGCAGAGACCCACTCGGTTGCGCCTGACTGGAGCACGCCAAAGTCCCCGCAATTGAAGGGTCAGAACAATCCGGACTGTCCGGGGTTTGCGCGTTCAAAATCGAACAGAAGAGTGCGAGAAGACCTAGCCACCCGGCGATGGAAAATCGCCGGAGCTCTCCCTCGCGGCGTAGCAAAGTCATATGCCACGAGTCTACAGCAAACGCAAAATGGCTGTCATCGAATCGCGACGGCGGACTGGCCGGTATCCAACACCAGAAATTTGAACCAATAAGCAGCCTCGGTCGGGCGGAGGTACGATGTTCAGCCCCACCGGCACCAGCGGCCATACGTGATGATTGAGCGACTTCGCATTCTTTTCCGTCCGCTACTCACAGGAAGCGTCGGAATTCATCTTCGCCTCGCATAAATGATGAGCTGTGAAGGTAAGCGCGATCCGCAATCGCCGAGTTCAATCCGAGTGCAAACAGGGGGTGCTTTTCCCCAAATGATTGATATCAAAACGATTGATATCAATTGGAAACCGTTCGATAGGAGTGGCGTCTCCATGAATCCATATTAACTATTAAATAAACGTAAATGTGACCGACGTAATCTAAGACCCACAAATGACGCCCAAAAAGGACACAGTTGTCCCGATTTCTGGTCCCGATGCCTGGCCCTCTCCGGTGCGTTCTCGAATTATTCACTTTGGCATTGACGCTTAAGTGTGAGAGCATCAACACATCGGCAGAAGGTAATTCGGTCTACTGGCTATATTCGCGCACATATTTGAGAAGCTACCTGAAGGATGACAGCTTGAAGACCATATCGAGTGAGGTTCACTAGAGACTTTTTGCCACCATATGCGTCTGATCTGCTTGATTAGCCTTGTGTCATCAGCCTTCGCGCAAGTGGAGGAATTAGCTTGGACAGTGCATTGGGCCAACACAAAATCGATTTTGCGGATGCGCTTTCTTTCCCTTTGGAATGTCACGACGAATCGGCGGAAGAGTTCAGGGAACCAGCATGGGAACGGCCATCAGCAGAAACAGCTTCTCTGGAATCGGACGATCGGATTCTCGTTGGTGACTCGGTTGAGCCGGATTGGCATGGCCTGAGTTCCTGGTCGCGATCGCCGGCCAAGCGCCTCTTTGACTGCGCCTGCGTGGTGCTGGCGATGCCGCTGCTGGTCCCGCTGCTGCTGCTCATCAGCGTTGTGGTGCGTCTAACATCGCGCGGCCCGATCCTGTTTCTGCAGGAACGCGTAGGCCATCGCGGTCAAATCTTCAAGATCATTAAGTTTCGCACCATGGAGCACCTGCTTGACGCGAAACATCATCCAATCACGACAGCGGACAATCAGCGATTTACTCCAATTGGCCCTTTTCTGCGGCGGTGCAAGCTGGATGAACTGCCGCAAGTCGTCAATGTGCTGCTCGGTCACATGAGCATGGTGGGGCCACGCCCTAAGCTGCCGGAGCACGTTATCTCCGTTCTTCCATGCCGCCCAGGCATCACAGGGATGGCAACAATTCTCTTTGCCAGCGAAGAGGCGATTCTTGCTCGTATTCCGAAAGATCGCCTGAAAGCGTACTATCACGCCATTGTGCTGCCGATGAAACAGCAATTGGATGCGGATTACATGGCTCGCGCCACCTTTCTCTCCGATCTGCAGATTCTCGTGAAAAGCGTCCTACGCCGCTGGGGTGGTGCCGCCTTCGATAACCTCGTCGTTGCAATGACGGTTGCGAGTCGAAACGGCGGAAATTCATCTAAATGGCCCAGCCTGGATGGGATGCCTAGAAGGATCAGCCCAAAGAATTTAGCTGACGGGATGGGTATTTCCGGCTATTTTGCGGATTGAATCTCCAGGTCGAACTCGCGCTATTAACAGGAAGTCGCGTGGATGAAGTTCTCGTCCTAGGCTTTATTTGCCCCAATCTCGAAACCTGATTAAGAATTCGCGACGCGCATTCGTCGGAAATATGGGAATAGATCGATGACAAGCGAATCCTCCGACCGACTGGGGCTTGGCAATACCTAAGGCAGTGAGAACGATCGCGAGCCTACGCAACGCATTATGGCAAGCGTACCCCATCGGCCGATCAATAGCGAAGCCGAATTCCGGCAGGGCTTGCTCGAATTGCGCCACCTGACGAGCGTCGAGTCTGTAGCCGCAGTCGCTGGAATCAGGATTAGCCAAATATCCGGTATTCTCGCAGGAGAGATTCGAATCGACCAGGAGATGGCAGCGCGATTTGGCTACCGCCGCACGGACAACGGTGTATTTGTTGCTTGTGATGACAAGAGCGGCTGAAAGAGCAATTATGACGAAATACTCCGTTGTTGTGCCGTTTCACAACGAGGAAGAAAACGTAACGGCATTGTATGCACGCCTGAAGCAAGTGATGGAAAAGGTGGGCGACTCTTTTGAGCTTGTGCTGGTCGACGACGGATCAACCGATCGCACCTACAAACTGCTCGAAGAAATCGCCGCGGTCGACAGCCGCGTGCTGCTCATCAAGCTGCGCCGCAACTTCGG
>JBAWFY010000257.1:0-3964 GCA_049592335.1 Occallatibacter sp. | reverse complement strand
AGGCGCACGACTCGCATGGCTTTACGTCGTTGATGGCTGCGTCGGGCGGGGGATTCGCGGACATCGTGAAGGCGCTTCTCGATCACGGAGCGGGCGTGAACGACAAGAGCGACGACGGGACCACGGCGCTTGCTCTCGCGACGGGCAATCATCACGCGGATGTTGCGGAATTGCTGCGGGCGAAAGGGGCACAGTAGAGAGCTATTTGAGCTGTTCGATCTTGGTGCCTTCGGGAATCTTCACTTCGAACTGGCTGTCGGAGAGCTCGATGTTCTCTTTGACATCGACCACGGTGAGCGCCAGTTGAATTCCTTCCTGGGGGCGCTTGATGGTTACGCGGGAGGGAAATTTTCCGGCGGTGAATTGGGCGTAGTTGCCGTACGTCACCTGCGTTTCGAGATTGCCTTCGTTGTCGTAGATGTCCTGGTTGTAGGGCAGCATGTCATCGCGGTGGAAGGTAATGACGCGAATCGGGGTGATCTCATTGCCGGACTTGGGCCGCATGATGCTCAACACGTATTCCGGCTCGATATAGAGGTGTTTCTTGGCCGTGTCCTCAACAGTTTCTGTGTCGTTCTCCACCATGTACTCGTCGTTCGCTCCCAAGCCGCGGACGGCGATCGCGTCCAGGAAAAAGTCGGGACGCAGATTCAGCATGGGGCTTTCGGGATTCTTCTCTTTGACAGCGTTCGCGCCTTCGATGGCGAGGTTCTTCGACGGAATGACGAGCGTGAAGTGGCTTCCGTCGCTGGCCATATTGAAGATCGGCACGCCGAAATAAGTTCCCGCTACGCGCAGCATTTTGGGCTTACGCATCAGGATGTATCCACGGCAGGAGGGAAAGTCTTTCTCCAGGCCTTCCGATGTCTTGAACTCCGTGGCTTGAATCTCCACGGTGGCCGTGAGAGTGTTCAGCGCGTCCCAGCGCTGGTCGAGTTGGTTGACCAGTTCCTCAGGCGTGGCCGATAGCACGATGGCCGGAGCTTTCGGCACGGGAAGATGCCGCTTGGTGGGGATGAGCGAGCAGCCCGCAATCAGAAGCGGAAGAGCCAAGGCAGCTGCACTGGCGGAACGATGCACGATCTTCATCGTTCGCCTGCTTTCTTTTGCGCGAGGCGGTATTCGGCCACATTGCGGTTGTGCTCGTCGAGAGTTTCCGCGAAGAGCGAGTGACCCTGGGCATCGGTTCCGGCAGCGACGAAGTAGAGGTAGTTGGTTTTGGCCGGATTCATGGCTGCGCGCAGCGAGGGAATGCCGGGATTGGCTACGGGGCCCGGCGGCAGGCCGGCATGCAGATAGGTGTTGTAGGGCGTCTCGCGGGTCAGATCGCTGGCATAGATTGTGCCGCGCCACTTGCCCGCCAGTTCGAGGCCATAAATCACCGAAGGATCGGTGCTGAGGGGCATGTTTTTTGCGAGGCGATTGTCCAGGACGCTTGCCACCAGCGGACGCTCGGCGTTGACGGCAGTTTCGCGCTCGACCAGCGACGCCAGGGTGACGGTGCGATGCAGGTTCTGTTTCAATCCCAGTTGCGCGGCCACCACGCGAAAGCGCCGCACCATGACCGCCACCATCTGCGCGGGGGTGGCGTTCGGCGGGAATTTGTAGGTGTCGGGAAACAGATAGCCCTCAAGGCTTGCGGCTCGCGGATCGAGATCGGCGATCAGGCTTACCTGGCTGACGGCGGCGGCCATAAACTGGTCCCGCGTTCCCAGGCCGGCCTGTTCGACGCGCCCGGCGATGTCGAAGAGATTTGCGCCTTCCGGCACAGTCACCGTTACCGTGGCGACGTCGCCGTGCACGATGTGCGCATAGACTTCGAGCACCGGCGCGGGGTGGTCGAAGCGATAGACTCCCGCCTGGAGTTTTCTGCGCCAGAACACGCGCACCAGATCGAACGCGTAGCCGCTGCGCACCACTCCGGCCGCTTCAAGCTTTTGGCCGATGGCCATGGTGGACGAGCCCGGCGCGATGTTCACAAGTGTCACTGTTTCCGGTGCATAGGGCATGAGCACCAGCCAGGCAGCCCCGCCACCGGCAAGGAAAGCAAGCAGAAACAGTGTCTTGAAGAAGCGGCCGGCGCTTTTGGTTTGTCCGCTGCTCGGTCTGCGCCCTGCCATCCTGCCGCTAAGAACCCTTCTGCTTGAAAATGATGTGAGAATCCCGGCCGGGATTCTCTATCTATTGATTGTACCGGGGTAACGGGCTTTGGGCATCATGAGGGCATAAGCTGAATAGGACGTCGGTAAGGCGAATTTAAGGAATGGCATCGTGCAATCTGGAACGCATCCTCGCTATCTCGGTCTCGATATCGGCAACCGCCGCATCGGCGTGGCCGTGTCAGACGAGCTGGGGCTGACGGCGCAGCCGATGCTGACGCTGGAGCGGCGCAGCAGCCGACGGGAGGATTTGCGGTCGCTGGCGCGGTTATGCCGGCGATTTGGAGTGGGAGGGATCGTGGTGGGCGATCCTAAGCATCTGACGGGAGAGGCGAGCCCGCAGGCGGAAAAGAACCGCAAGTTCGCCGATGAGCTGGGGGCATTGACTGGCTTGCCCATTCACTTGTGGGACGAGCGGCTGACCAGCCACGAGGCGCACCGAATCCTGTATGAAGCCGGCCACGCGAGGCAGACGCACCGCAAAGTCGTGGACCAGGTGGCTGCGGTGTTGGTATTGCAATCGTTTCTTGACGACAGGAAACAAGAGAACGAGGGAGTAAGGGAGGGTGAACCCAGGATTTAGCAGCCTCTCCTTCTCCGGCTTTCTTGCTCCCGTCTCCCTTGCTGCCTTGCTCCCTTATAATCAGATTTCAGGAACGTTGATCTTTTTGCGGCAGTTTCCTCGCCGCCAACCGGAACCCGGATGCCCGAGCACATCAAGAAGAAACTCCAGGATGAGATCAAGCAGCTCGAGTACGAGCTGACCTCAGAACTCCCGGCCGAGATCAAGAAGGCGCGGGCGCTGGGCGATCTCTCGGAGAACGCCGAATACCACATGGCCAAGCAGCGGCAGGAGTTTGTGAATGCACGGCTGGGCCAGCTCAAGAAGCGCATGGGCGAGCTTTCGCTGGTGAATCTGGCGAACATTCCCAGGGACAAAGCAGGATTCGGGTCCACGGTGGTGGTTTACGACGAGACCAAGAACGAAGAGATCGAGTACCGGCTGGTGACCAGCGAGGAAGCCGACGTAGCCAAGGGGCTCATCTCCACCACGTCGCCGATCGGGCGCGGCATTGTGGGCAAGAAGGTGGGCGACACAGTCACGATCGTGACGCCGAACGGCAAGCGCCAGCTCGAAATCCTGAAGCTGACGACGATTCACGACGAGGCCGCCGCGGAAGAAGGCGGAGCCGAGACTGCCGCGGCCGGATAGCCGGAAAACCAGCTACTGCCTCTAGCTACTAGCTTTTCTACGATAAACAGCAACCTTCAAGCGAGGAACGGCTACCGGCTAGAAACCGGTAGCTCGAAGAGAAAGATGACCTGGACAAGTGCTTTTGGCCGTGCCTGCGGATGGTTGCTCGACCGCATCGTGCATGGATTGGCGCTCACCCGCATTTCGCCAAATGCGCTCACCTTTATCGGACTGGTCATCAACATTGTTGCCGCGTTTTTCTTTGGCCACGCCAACGCCGCCAATGCAGACCGCATGTTTTTCTACGCTGGCCTGGTGATCTTTGGCGCGGGCATCTTCGATATGGTGGACGGCCGCGTAGCGCGGCGCACGAACATGGTGACGGTCTTCGGCTCGTTTTTCGATTCCGTGATCGACCGCTACTCCGACGTGGTGCTGTTCTTCGGTCTGCTCGTCTATTACGGCCGCATCAATCGTTTCCGCTACGTGGTGCTGGTGGCTTTCGTCATGGTCACGTCGTTGATGGTCAGCTACACGCGGGCGCGGGCCGAGGCGCTGATTGGCCAATGCAAAGTGGGCTTCATGGAGCGGCCGGAGCGCATCGTGCTCA
>JBAWFY010000256.1:0-3180 GCA_049592335.1 Occallatibacter sp. | reverse complement strand
GGCGACGCCAGCATGGGAGGTGTTGCCGCATCGGTCACCACTCCCGGTTCATTTCCCAACCACTGTTGCACCTGTTCGACATAAGCTTCGGCTCGAATTGTGGTGGAGACGAGCGACTGTGGGGCATGAATGCGCTCGGCGGGCAGATGCTCCTTGCCGCGCGGAATAGTCACCGCGAATGCGCTGCCGGCGCCAACCGCGCTTTCCACCCGCACACTGCCGCCGTGTAGTTTCACCAGTTCCTGAACCAGGGCCAGTCCGATGCCTGTGCCTTCGTAAGTCCTGGCCTGGGTGCTCTCGATGCGGTGAAAGCGCTCGAACACGTGCTCTAGATGCTCTTCTGGAATTCCCACGCCTGTGTCGCGGACCTGCAATTCCACCGCGCCGTCTTGAGGCTTCAATGTGAGAGAAACCTCGCCCGCGAACGTGAATTTGTAAGCATTGGAGAGCAGATTCAACACGATCTTCTCCCACATGTCGCGATCCACGTACACCGGTTCGGCGATGGGCAGGCACTCCACTGAGAAACGGAGCCCGGCGTTCTGCATCGCAGAGTCGAACGCGCTTGCGATTTCTGTGGTGAAACTTGCCAGGTCTGTCGGCTGATACGACGCCTGCACGCGTCCAGCCTCAATCCGTGAAAAGTCCAGAAGTGTGTTGACGAGCTTGAGCAGTCTGATCCCGTTGCGCCGTGCCGCAACCAACAGCTCGTGATGTTCCGGGCTCAGCCGCTCGCTCGCTTCCGGTAACACTTCATCAAGCGGACCGAGCATTAGTGTCAGCGGCGTGCGAAACTCGTGGCTGACGTTCGAGAAAAACATGGTCTTGGCGCGGTCGAGCTCCGCTAGAGCCTCCGCCCGCTGGCGCTCCTGCTCGTAGGCGCGGGCGCTGGCCAGCCCGATGGTGATCTGTTCGGCAACCCGATAGACGAACTGGCGGTATGCATCGTCAAAGGCCCGGCCGGGATGAATTCCCGCGACGAGGAATCCCAACGCTTCACTGTGTTCGCCCAGCCGGATTGGCACCACGCTCGCTTCTTTCGGACGCCCCGGCCAGTTCGGCACTGACACGCCCGAAGCGAGATCCCCGAGTTCAACCAAAACCCCATCCATCGCCAGTGCGGGCTCGAATCGCCAAAGGTTCTCGCTGCGGCAGTCGATGACCGGTGGGTGCAACGCTTCATCGATTTCCACGCTGGCGCCTGCCAGGTACGCTTGATGTTCGGAAGGTCGATATTCATAGAAAAATGCGAAGGGGAGGCTAATGCAATTTTCGCCGAGAATCTCCGCGCTGACGCGCCAAACTTCTTCTTCTGTTCGCGCTCCCGCCGTTCGCGACGCCAAATCGCGTAGAACCTGCCTGCGTCGATCTTCGAGCACCCGTACCGTCGTCTCGAGCGCCGAGTTCAACACGCCGCCCATGCGGCCGTTGTCATCCCAAACCGGACTAGCAGAAAACGCGAAGTAGACCTCTTCGAGATAGTTGTTGCGTGTGAGAGGCACTAGCACATCGGACAGAAAGTTGGCGGCCTGCCCCCGAGCCATCACGGACTCATACATCGGCCCGATGAAATCCCATGCCTCGGGATATACCTCGCGGGCGCCACGACCCAGCGCCCACGGGTGCCTTGTTCCTGTTATCGGCCGGTAGGCCTCGTTGTACAACAGAACGTAATCCGGACCCCAGCAGATGGCCATCGGATAGCCAGATCCAAGCACGACACGCACAATGGTTCGCAAAGCTTGCGGCCATTGTTCCACCGGGCCGAGCGGCGTAGCCGACCAGTCGAGCTGGCGCATACGCGTGGCAATCTCGCCGTCACCGGCGAAGACTGAATCGATCAGTTTCCTGTCGCTGGGGTTCATCCAAAATCCCTCGACCCGGCGGCAACGCTGAAAAGGCCTGCGAGCCGATGGCTGAAGAATCCCGAGGAGCCGCCCGGCTGTGCGGACTAGGCAAACATCGGATGCGCAAGACGAAAGAACGCCGGTCCAATAGAGCAGGAGAATGGCTCTCGGAGAAATTCAGGGGAAACCAATCGGCCCACTCGCCTTGAACATGCTCCTGCAAAGCGATGCCAAATTATATCGTGCGCCGAAGGTGGAGGGAGGGTGGCGAAGGTCAATCCATTTGGGGAGGCCAGTGACCCTTCAGAAGGTAAACCTGCCGGCCAGTTGAATCTGGCGCCCGGTGCCGGCGGTGGTCAAGATTTGCCCCACGTTATCGGCAAAATCACCCGCCGCATCCTTGAAGACGGCATCCCCGTTACCTCCAAGGGAAAGCGCACTTTGTGTATTACTCGGAACGCCAAAATTCGGATGGTTGAACAGGTTATAAGCCTCCACTCCAATCGTAAGCTTCCGTCCTTGACTGATTGCAAAATCTTTGTGCAGCGCGGGGTCAAACTCCGCGAACCCGGGCCCCCGCAAGCTATTTCGTCCGGCATTGCCAAACTGCCCTGCAGGCGGAACCGCAAAAGCACCTGGATTGAACCAGCATGACAGGGCACCCACCTTGGCCCCGTTCGGACAGATACCCGCGTAAGGGTTGCCAACAAGGTCTGGACGTTCCGGAATAAGCAGCCCTTGCAAATCGGCATTGTCGAAAGCGAGCACCGGGGTAAAAGGGGGGCCGCTATGAACGGCGGCAATAGCCGAGATCTGCCAGCCACCCTGGAGACGTCCGGATCCTGGCAGCTCGTAAGCGGCATCTGCCACGAAGTTATGCCGGATGTCGAAATCTGACCGGCCGCGGCTTCCCTTGCGATCGAAAATGTTTTGAGATTCGGGAGGATCGTTCACGGATTCCACGGAAAAATCCACCGAAGCGTCATCCACGGAATGGGCTAATGAGTACGACGCCTGCCAGAAAAGGTTATGTGCATCGTGTTTCGAAACGGACACCTGAAAGGAATTAAAGAAGGATTGCGCGTCAGTCAACACAGTTAACAGAGGTGATGGCAAGTTCGGATTGTAGCGATGGCCTAACGCCGGCTCAAAGGGGTTCTGCTCGCCTTCGCGGGTGAGGTGATTGCCGCGCGTGCCAAAGTATCCCGCGCTGAGGATCACACCCTGCGCGAGCTCCCGTTCCACGTTAAGGTTATACTCCATCGCGGATGGAAACTTCGGGTGGTAGGTTGTCGCGAATGCGTCCAGCGGCAAGGTCTCGGCACCATTTTGT
>JBAWFY010000255.1:0-2499 GCA_049592335.1 Occallatibacter sp. | reverse complement strand
CCCTTAGCCGGCGCAAAACTGACGCGCGCGATGAAAGTTCCCTCAAGCGAGTAAGAGATCGTGGTCCCCAAAAGGCTGTCCGAAAACGCGACCGTATCTCCGTTGCGAGCCACCGAAAGCGAATCATTGGAAGCCTTCGCAGTGCTTTGCCCATCTCCGCGCGGCGAAGGAGAACCAGGTGCAAAGCTCAGAACCTGCACCCCTGTAGAGAATGCGCCGTGGTAGGGAACGAAATACGGAGGATACGCGAATTCCTTCCACACATCCGCCGCGCTTGTCGTATTGCCAACCTTCAGCGCCGTTCCCTGGTCGGCCAGCCCAGCCAGTCCGCGGTAGGACAGGATGGGAAACGCCGCCGCAATCGCTGAAACGCCGCTGCCCTGATCGGTGACGTCGGTTGCGAGCACAAACTGCCATACCACGGGCACACCTGTTTCGGTATTGAAGCGCAGGAGGTATTGCGCGCCTTTTTCCGGGTCCGCCGGGCCGTCGAACTGCATCGCCACCTGGTAAACCGTGAATCCTGCGCGCTGGTCGAGGGCGAGTTCCTCCGCCGAGTTCGTGTAGTGCGTCTTGACGCTTCCGGTCTTATCGATCAGCTGGACGTCGTAAATCGGCTGTTTGCCGCGGTCGTCGATGTTGGCCACGATCATCGAATATGGGAGTTCGGGTCCGACCCATTGCACCATCTGTTTGGGCCAATAGCGATAATGCACGCCCGGCAGCGGCACGTTGCCAGGGGCCTGCGCATCCTGCGCGTGCACCAGGACAGGAACGACGGCGAGAGGAAAAATCAGGAGCGAAGCCAGGGCTCCGTTGCGAATGCGATTGAGTGACATAAAAAGTCCTTTCCGAGGGATTTTGAAAATTTAGAACGCGAAGCGTGCTCCCAGTTCCACGCGGCGCGCGCTTTCAGCAGCCACAGGCTGCGCAAACACGGGTGAAGAAACAATCGAGCTGACGGCAGTGACGTTGGTGTGGTTAAGAAGATTGGCAGTGCGAAGGTTGATCGTGAGCGTGGAGGGACGGTCCGGCCGATTGCGGCCGATCTTCCATGCCCGGCTTAAATTCGTGTCGAGATGCACGAGAGTAGGCATCGTCCCCAGGTCGCGCGGGACATTGCCATTGACGGTGTTCTCTGAGAGAAGACCAAATGGAGTTGAGAAAATCCCGGCCCCCTGCGCGTCCGCATACGAAGGGCGGTCGTTAAAAACGCCGTCGCCATTGTTGTCGGTGCCGGTCGTCGGGTTGTAGGGCAAACCGCTGTCGGCATCGAACTGGCTCGAAAGCTGCACGCCGCGCGGCAGGTTGAGATTGCCGAAAAAGAAGACCCGGTTGCGCGACTGCCAGTCCGGCGGTCCGGCCTCGCCCTGGTTGCTGTACGCGGATTGCGCAAAGCCCCCGTTGTTGGTGTCGGTGGTGAAGTTGAAATTCAGGTAGCCCAGGAAAAAAGAGAAGCGCTTCAGGCCATGTTGATCGAGTCCGAGAAACACCGCGTCCCCGTGCAAATGGCCCGTGTCCTCGAACTGAAAGATGTTCTCGTTGGCCGCGATGGGCCGCGGCGCGGCGAGAGCAGTGGCGAGGTTGGGCGGCTGGTTCAGAGCGCTCGAGATGAGAGGAGCGTTGATGTTCCGCGAACGGATCATGTTCCACGCTTCGCCGCTATAGAGGTTCGCCTGCGCATGCCAGTGACGCGGAAAAGTGTGTTCGATGCCGATGCCGCTCTGAAACGAGGGCGTCTGGCTAAGCGAGGCTGGCAGGGAGCGAACTGTGGTTACGTCGATCGATTGCCCAGTCGGCGTGAGCGGCGCGGCAAAGGATGGAAAGTAGATGAGCGATTCCGTTTGGCGCTGGCCGTTAAGGCGATCGTCCTCTGTGGCCACGGAAGCGGGGACGACGGAGGAAAACAGTCCAGCATGAAGATGGACAATCGTTCTGCTGTGTTTGTCGAGCACCCAGGCAAGGCCCGCGCGCGGCGCAAAGTTCAAGAAAGTCCCAGGCGAAGTTTCGAGCGCGTAGCGCAGTCCGCCCGAGAGCGTGAGCCGCGAATTCACTTTCACCGTGTCTTCCGCATAGAAGGCCAGCTGCCACTGCGTAAACGGCACCAGCGCCGTCCCCGCGGTCATTGCAAACTCAGTCGGCGTGCCGCCAGGCAGATCGAGCAGCGCGCGCCGGTACTGCTCCAGGCCGCCGATGGTTGTGGTTTGTCCGGTAGGATTGCCGTTGGCGTCGAGAACGGGCGCCGAGCCGCCGCCGAAGGTGAATGCGCCGTTAAACGTGTCGGGATCGACGTCATGGACAAAGATTCCCAGCGATTGCGCTCCGATCTTCCAGGTATGCTTGCCGCGCGCATAGAGAAAGTCTTCGTCGATCTCGAGATCGCGCTCGCGGTCGTTGAGCTGCTGCGCCGTATTGCCGCCACCGATGAAATATCCGGCGACGTTGATGCTGGGCGTAGCCGAAAGCGGCGCGTCTGCCGTGTCCTTCCAAGTCCAGGCC
>JBAWFY010000254.1:0-4228 GCA_049592335.1 Occallatibacter sp. | reverse complement strand
GCCCAGCGCATGGCTGGAATCTCGAACTGAGCCTTTTCCCAGCTATTATTGCGCGTGGTGGGCCGCTCGATGGTGCCGTAGGGAATCTCGTAGGTGGCGAAGTCGCTGGTGACAGCGAGCGGGAAGGCTGCTTTGAGCAGAACGTGCTTTTGGTGCCAGTCGATTTCGTTGTCGATGTCAACTTGATCAGAGTTCCAGCCAGTGAGGCTGATCGTCTGCACGATTTTGGAGCTTTGCCACGTGCGCGTCACGCGAACCTCTGGCGAGCCAGTCCCGGACCCGAGAAGCTCTACAGAATCCGCTTTCTCCGGCATTTGGAGAGGATGATCGAGCGTGCCGGGGTCAATGTTCCAGGCATCGTAGTTCTTTGGAGTGTCCTGGAATGCCTGAAGTTGATTGCCGCAGCCGCCGGGAGCTATGGTTTGGAACGGAGCTGGCAAGTCAGGGTCTGGACCCATAAAAGAAAAGGCTTCAGCTTCGATTACGAGGCTTGAGATGCATCCAGTCTCCTTATCAACCTTCAAAAAGATTCGCGCACTACTCAGTTGGAAGGCCGACGCCGTTTCGGTGGCTGTCACCCTTCCCACCAGCGACTCACTCAGGTAGGGAGTGGTATCCGGTTCGAGCACGAGTCGATACACCTCATAGCCCATGCCAGCTTTGCCCGCCTCCAGGTCCATCTCGGCCAAGCCTGTTTGCTCGTTCCATTGCAGATTCTGGGACAAGACAACAGGACCGGAAACATGCGGTTCGATTAGCCGGAAATGGTAGCCCTTCTGGTATGGGACCTGTACCTTGACATGCACGGTACCCGACCGTCCCCAGGCTAGCGGGTTGAAGACCACCACTGGGATCCCCTCACCTTGCGTGTCGATTTGACCGACAATTTTCTCAAGGGCGGCGCGAGTTATCTCGCTCGTGGACATGCGCACCCAGTCGTAGTCCTTCTGCGCATCCTTATAGATCACGCCGATGCCTGAGCCCGCGGCCAGATCGTGAAACTGGTTGAACAAGACTTTCTTCCAGTCCTCGGTTAGTTCGTCGGTGGGATACTTCGCTCCAAACAGCCAGGCCAACGAGGAAAACTTTTCCGCGTTCAGCATCTCTTCTTCGGCGGTGCGCATGTTGTGCTTGTGGTTGGCCTGCGTGGTGTAAACGCCGCGATGGAATTCCAGATACAGCTCCGAATGCCACGTGGGAATTGCGACCTTGCCCGGCACGGCGGCCGGAGCCTCATAGTGCGGAATGGATTGATAGTTCCAGACGGGGCTCTCCGGCGCGATCTGCTTTTCGACGGTCGAGAAGAAGCTCTGCGCGGTGCCGAACTGGTACTTCGGCGTCACAGGTTCGCCACCATTAGCGGCAACAGTAGCCGTCGACGGCGCGGCCCAGCGGAATCCCTCGTCGAGCATGGCGCGTGTCGGCCCACCGCCGTGATCGCCTACACCATAGAGGTCCAGCATTTCTTCGAGTCCCGGCGACTTCTTGCGCGCCGTAGCGAGATCATCTGCGAGCCGCACGGGGTTGAGGTTCAGGTTCACGTAGTCGTGCGGAAAATAGGTGAGCACTTTCGATCCGTCGGGCGATTGCCACCAGAAGAGCTTGAAAGGCAGTTGATTGGTGTCGTTCCACGCCATCTTCTGCGTGACGAAGTAGTCGATGCCGCTCTTCTTGTAGATCTGCGGCAGCTGCCACGTGTATCCGAACGAATCGGGATTCCAGCCGATGCGCACGTCCACGCCGTACGCCTGCTTGTACCAGCGCTTGCCCACAAGCAGCTGTCGCACCAGCGATTCGCCGTCGGGCATGTTCAGGTCGGGCTCAACCCACATGCCGCCGACGATTTCCCAGCGGCCTTCCTGGATGCGCCGCTTGATCTCGGCATTCATCTCCGGGTACTTCTGGGCCATCCACTCGTTGTAGGCCGCGGCCGACTGCGTGTAGACATAATCTGGATACTCATTCATCAACTGCAACGCCGTGCCAAACGTGCGGTGCACCACATCGACCGTCTCGGTCCACGGCCACAGCCATGCCGCGTCGATGTGCGCGTTGCCGTCGAGCAGGAATGTAGCCTGCTGCATCAGCGGGCGCAGCGCTTCGAGCTTTTCCTGCGCCGCCTTCAGGCTCGCATCAAACTTCGCCGAATCGTGCCGATCGAGCGCAGCCACGTCTACTGTGGCAATGGCGCTATCCAAAATATCGGTCTTCGTGCTGTCCCCCGGCGCAAGCGAGGGCAGAAGCAACGCCGCCGAAAGAAACTCCTCGGCCAGATCCTGAGGGTTGGGGCGACTTTCGGGAAAGTCAACGCGCAGAGTGGCGCCGCGGAACCGTTTTGTGTCGACGGTTGCCAGGAGCTTGACCGCGACCACAACCTTATCGCCGGGCCTTGCGTTGTCAAACAGCACCACCGGCTCAAGATCCTCACCCATAGCCACCCGGCGGCCATTGAAATAAAGGATCTCGGGAATGGGCCCGTTCGCGTCTACCTGGAACTGGAGCCAGACCCGCGCGCCGCTCAGGTCGTAACCATTGAGCGTGGCGGGAATCTCGATGGTCTGACGAAACCAGACCGCGCTCGTGGGATAGCGTGCGCCGACCGTTGCCGCTTGCCATCCGCTGTCGTCCAGATTCACGGCTTCGCCATGCGGCAGATCACCTTCATGGACCTTCCACGTGCCGGCAGGCAACTCAGAAAGACTCAGCAATCGTTCGACCACACTACGCGACTGCTCCGGCAGCAATGCCAGCGCGCGTTCCGTTTCGCCACGTTGCGCCGCAGCTTTCCCCCAAGCCAACAGCATTCCTGCGAACAACACAAATAGCGTGACGCTACGGCAATGGCGTTTCAAAGACAACCTCATGGCAGTCCAATCCTCAGCCGCATTGTAGGACACTTCGGCGGACAGACTTACCGCGGATACAGGCGGTATTTTCCCCTCGCTTAGCTTCCCGCAATGCCAACCGCATTCCCACATCTCGGTATTTTTGTCGGCTTCCAGCTTCGGTCCCTGCGACACCGTGTGCCATGTCACATCCCCCCTAACGTCCGCACCGCCAACATAGAAGCATGGATGCGGCGACCCTGATTCTGATGGCTCCATGCTCGCTTTTGCTGGGCGCAGTTCTGCAGCTTCTGGTGGCAAAACTCTGCTCGCCCAAGGCAAAAGGCATTTTGGCGTTTCTTACCTGCCTCCCCGCCATCTTCGGCGTCATCGGCATCGCCCCCGTCCTGCGCAACGGGCAATCCATCGACCTGCATCCGCTTCCCTGGGATGGTCCTCTTTCGCTGGTTCTGCACGTAGACGCGCTCAGTGTCCTCTTCGCCTTCATGGGCTCGGTGATCGGCGGCCTGGTGCTGCTCTATTCGATCAGCTACATGGCGCACGACAAATCGGCCACGCGTTTTTACGCGATCATGTCGATCTTCATCGGCGGGTTCATCACGCTCGTCTACAGCGCCAATCTGTTCATTTTTTACCTCTGCTGGGAAGTGGTCGGCCTCTGCTCGTTCTCGCTGGTTGGTTTCTGGTATACGAACCGCGAGGCCGTCGCCGGTGCGCGCAAGGTGCTGCTGATAACGCACATCGCAGGCTACGGCTTATTGGCCGCGATTATCGTTGTCTATCACCGCGCCGGCACAGCCCTCTGGACCGACCCCGCCGTGGCGCACGCCTTCACCGGCGGCCTCTTCGCGCTGATGTTGGTAGCGCTCGTAGCCAAGAGCGTACAAGTTCCGCTGCACACCTGGATTCCCGAAGCCATGGCCGCGCCCACTCCCGTGAGCGCGCTGCTGCACGCCGCCTGCTACGTCACTTCTGGCGTCTATCTCGCCGCACGCATGTACAGCTTCGGCGCCATTGCATGGAGCAGCCCTTTGGTTTGGATCGGTACAGTGACAATGGCCGTGGGCGTGATGTACGCCATGGTACAGACCGATCTCAAACGCATGCTGGCCTTCTCCACCGTGAGTCAAATCGGCTACATGATGATGGGAATCGGCATCGGCACGACGCTGGCGATCACCGCCGGTCTCTTGCACTGCCTCAATCACGGCTTCTTCAAAGGCGGGCTGTTTCTGACCGCGGGCAGCGTGCAACACGCCGCGGGAACGCGCGACATGAACAAGCTTGGCGGCCTGGCCACAAAGATGCCGCAGACGACTTTGTCGTGGCTCGTCGGCGTAGGCAGCATGATGGGCATTCCGCTGATGAGCGGCTTCGCCAGC
>JBAWFY010000253.1:0-1837 GCA_049592335.1 Occallatibacter sp. | reverse complement strand
CAGAAACATCGCCCAGTACGGCGTCGTCGGGCAGCACGACCTCGAATGAATGCGTGCTCCACTGCGCGCGCGGCGGATTGCTCAGGTTGTGCAGATCGTAGCGCTCGACGACACGCAATTGCCCGTTGTCGCTCTCGATTCCGGTGACATGCTCGGCGATGGAGACGCCATCGACTTTGGGCGCGACGTCGTACACCGAGATATCCCCCGTTCCGCCGCCTTGCGGAGCGGGGATGAAGTAGTCTGCGCCCTGGTGGGTGACACGAACGAGATAAGGAACGGCGCCGGGTAGATTCAAACTGTAGTGGCCCGCCGCGTCCGTGGTCGCGTGACCCACTTCGCTCATACCGGTCATCGGCTCGACCAATACCACAGGATCGCCCGCGGCAGGTTTGCCGGTGGTTTTATCGGTCACGGTTCCCGTAACGGTGGCGGCCTGCGCCAGTGCGGCAGCGAACATAAGGCTCAATGTTAGAGCAGAAAACGCAAAGAATTTCGACCGTCTATTCATCCTTCAACTTTCCTTTCAAATCCTGTGCAGAGAACCGTACCGTGGCAAGCCATCGTGAAAAGGCGCTAGACTGACACCGTTCCGCTCGCCGGTGGTGCAGGTGTTCCGTTCGAGAGCGTGGTGTATTGGGCGACTAATGTTGTCATCGAATGCGGCCCGTTGCCTTGTTGATAGACGCCCGGAAAACTGGCCCAGCGGCTTGAGCAGGCAGCGATAGCATCCTGGATATTTCCCGCCAAAATCATGTCTGTCGCTTTGACCTCCCTGATGAGTTGGAGCGCCATCGCGTCCTGCGAGTCGTGTCCGAAATCGGGAAGGTTCAGCTGCACTTTATACACGGTCCAGTTGCGGAGCATTTGCTGGTAACGGCCGCTCGCCGTGGACGCGAGCCCAGACTGATTCACAACGACCGGTGGGCGGCCATTCGCAAAGGGATGCGTCGAGTAGTCGGTAAAGGTGTTAGGTCCGTTGATGCCGGACACAATCACATCGTAGCCATTGTCCAGAGTGGCCAGGCTTGTGCTCGTGCCTTCGCTCCAGGCGATCAGGTCGAGAAAAGCGGAAAGCTTCGGATCGAGATTCTGCATGTTGCCTCCTGGAGTATGGTGAGTTTGGCGTTCAACTCGTGACGCGGGCAGACCGGCTTTCTGGATTTTCTATTGGCTCTGCAGCAGGTCGATTTCCGCGAGCAGGTCGGCGGTTTCGCGCTCCAGAAGGCCGCGTTGTGCGACAAAGTCCTCTTCAGGATACTTGCCGGCGCGGAATTCGAAGTTTAGATCGCGGAGGTTTTCGTAGAGCTGCTCTTTGCGCTCGAGCAAGAATTCGAGGCGCGACTTCTCGCTTTGGCTGGCGAGGGCGTTCTCCGGCCAGAAAGTGTAGAGAAGGAGGGCGAAAAGAAGAAACAAACCTGCGATGAGTCCCTGTATTTCAGTCATGGTTCAGAATCCTCCTTCGGCTCCGGTTTCGCGCCGGATGCGGTCCATCCGCTCCTGTTCGGCGGGGTCGAGACCGGCTGGCTCTTCCGCGGCCGATGCCTGCGCCTTACCACCGCCGAGACCACCCCAGCGGCGGATGAGGAGAATCGTGCCCAGCAGGGCGGCGGCAAAGACGGCAAAGGGCGCGATCCATGCGACCAGATCGAAGCCTTTGGTGGGCGGCGCGGCCAGGACGGTGGCTCCGTATTTGGCGGCGAACGAATCGAGCACCTGTTGATCGGTGAGGCCGGAGGCGATCATGGCGCTAAGTTCGCTGCGCTCGCGGCCCGATTCCGGGCAGCCCACGTGATTGCATTCGCCGAGGAGCTGGGCGCAGCCGCAGGTGCACATC
>JBAWFY010000252.1:0-2727 GCA_049592335.1 Occallatibacter sp. | reverse complement strand
CTTCCGCCTCGATCTCTTCCTCAAAGTTGATGAAGATGTTCATGTGGTCCTTCAGCAGCTTGGCGGCCAGGCCGATGGCGTCGGCAGGCAGCACAGCCCCGTTGGTCCACACTTCGAGGGTCAGCTTGTCATAGTCAGTGATCTGGCCCAGACGGGCGGCGTCGACCACGTAGTTCACGCGGCGCACCGGCGAGTGCACGGAATCCACCGGAATGAATCCGAGTCCGAGGTCGGCATCGAAGTTCTTGTCTGCCGAGACGTAGCCGCGGCCGCGCTTCAGGCGCATTTCCATGTCGAGCTTGCCGCCTTCAGACAGCGTGGCAATGTAAACATTCTTGTCGAGGATCTCGACGTCGCCGTCAGCTTCGATCATGCCGCTGGTGACCACACCGGGCTGGTCGGAGCGCAGGTAGAGCGCCTTGGGGCCTTCGCCCGCGAGCTTGAAGGGGACCTGCTTGAGATTGAGAATGATGTCGGTCGCGTCTTCGACCACGCCGGTGATGGACTGGAACTCGTGCAGCACGCCCTCAATGCGGACGGCGGTGACGGCAGCGCCTTCAATGGAGCTGAGCAGCGTGCGGCGCAGGGCGTTGCCGATGGTGGTGCCAAAGCCCCGCTCAAAAGGCTGGGCGCTGAACTTTCCGAAGGTGTCAGTAAGCGTCTCGGCATCGACCGCAAGGCGCTTCGGTTTTTGGAATCCTCTCCACAACATAATGGTCTCTTTCCCCGCGCGGCATGTACGTCGCGATGCATTTTGCGGCGGCCGCGCAAGTTCTCCTTTGGTTGAAATGCAGCTTTCAGCTTTCAGCCATCAGCTCCATTCGCGGATGAACTCGATGTTCAGGTTCCCCGCGGTAAAAGCTGAAAGTTGACAGCTGAGAGCTAATAGCTGTTACTTCGAGTACAACTCCACAATCAACTGCTCATTGATGGGCAGGTTGACGTCCGCGCGCTTGGGCAACTGGAGAATGCGCCCGGACATGTTTTCAAAGTTCACTTCGAGCCAGGAAGGCACGGGGTTCTGTGCCGCATACTGCGTTCCCTGCTCGATAATCACGTGCTTCTTCGCGTAGTCGCGCACGGCAACCTCGTCGCCGACGCTCACCTGGTAGGAAGGGATGTTGACCTTCTTGCCATTCACGGTGACGTGGCCGTGACGGACAACCTGGCGCGCCTGACGGCGCGAGATGGCGAAGCCCAGCCGGAAAGCAACGTTGTCAAGGCGCCGCTCAAGCTGCTGGATGAGCAGTTCGCCGGTAACGCCCTGCGCACGGTTGGCCTTCTCGTAGTATGCGCGGAACTGGCCTTCGAGCGTGAAGTACATGCGCTTGGCCTTCTGCTTCTCATGCAACTGCAGGCCGTAGCCCACGATCTTAGCCTTGCGATCCTTACCGTGCTGCCCCGGCGGAAAGTTGCGCTTCTCGATCGGGCAACGGTCCGAGGTGCACTTCGTGCCCTTCAAAAATAACTTGGTGCCTTCGCGGCGGCAAAGGCGGCATACTGCTCCGGTATAACGTGCCATTTCTTCTCCTGACTTCGGATGTCGGCCGGTTTACGGTCCTCCGGACTTTAATCCTTTGGAGCTTCTTCCCGGCCCGGTTTAGCTTTTGCTCTCAGTTTGTTCTTGCTTCGCTCAGAATCCGCGGAATTTCGCAGCGGCTCGATGAAGCTGACAGCTGAAAACTAACGGCTGATAGCTATTTCTTAGACGCGGCGTCTCTTCGGCGGACGGCAGCCGTTGTGCGGCACCGGCGTCACGTCGCGGATCAACTTGACTTCGATGCCCGCGGCAGCCAGCGCACGGATAGCCGACTCGCGGCCCGAACCCGGACCGGCGACCCGAACTTCGACCGCGCGCACACCATGATCGCGCGCCATGCCGGCAGCGTTCGACGCCGCCTGCTGCGCCGCGAAGGGCGTGCCCTTGCGCGAACCGCGGAATCCCAGCGAGCCCGAGCTCTTCCAACTCAACGTGTTGCCCATCTGATCGGTGATGGTGACGATGGTGTTGTTGAACGAGGCCTGAATGTGCGCAATGCCGAACGGCACATTCTTGCGCTCGCGTTTCTTGAACTTTTTGGTCTTGCCCTTTTTGCCGGTTTCGGCCTTCTGTTCCGGTTTCGCCATTAGGTCTTCGCCGTCGCTTTCTTCTTGCCGGCAATCGTGCCCTTACGCGGGCCCTTGCGAGTGCGGGCATTGGTGTGGGTGCGCTGGCCGCGAACGGGGAGAGACTTCCTGTGGCGCAGGCCGCGATAGCTTTGAATGTCGATGAGGCGCTTGATGTGCATCGAGACGTCCTTGCGCAGGTCGCCTTCGACGTCCCCTTGGTCCTCAATGACCTGGCGGATACGGTTCACCTCGTCCTCGCCCAGATCCTGGATCTTCTTGAAGGCGTCAACGTTCGCCTTTTCCAGAATCTTGAGCGCGCGAGGCTGGCCGATGCCGAAGATGTAAGTAAGCGCGATCCTTGCCTGCTTGTTGCGGGGCAGATCGACGCCAGCAATACGTGCCATTCTCAGTTCCTTCTCTAGGTTATGTGCCCCCGGCCTCAACCGGTTCGCACGGGTTTAACGGAGCGTCTTCCGAGGTTCATCGCAAGCCTTGACTTCGGCTAACTCGCCTCTTGCCAGGGGCCAGGTTTCAGGTGTCAGGGATCGGTTCGACCTTGCTACTACCGTGGTCTTTAACTGATCCCTGAAACCTGACACCTGAAACCCGTCTTGGAAG
>JBAWFY010000251.1:0-3316 GCA_049592335.1 Occallatibacter sp. | reverse complement strand
GGTCAGGCCGGCATTTTCAGTAAAGAATTCGTCGAGCGCGGCAATGGTTTGATCGACGTGCTCGTGCTGGAACACGTACGGCGGCAGGAAGCGCAGTACAGTGTCACTGGTGCAGTTAATGACGATGCGCTTCTTGAGCATCTCCTTGACCGCGAGCTTGCCCAATTCGGCTGAGTCGAGTTCAATGGCCACCATCAAGCCCATGCCGCGCACGGTGGTGATGCATGTGTGCTTCCTGGCCAGTTCGCGCAACTTCTTCTGGAAGTACTCGCCGGTTTCAGTGATGTGCGTCATCAGATTTCCCTTTTCGATGGCATCGATGACGGCGATGGCCACGGCGCAGGCCAAGGGGCCCCCACCGAAAGTGGTGCCGTGCATGCCGGCGTGGAATGCACGCCCAACTTCATTGGTACAGAGCGTGGCGCTCATGGGAATGCCGCCGGCCAGAGGCTTGGCCAATGTCGTGATGTCGGGCTTGACGCCGTAGTGCTGATAGGCGCACCACTTGCCCGTGCGGCCGCAGCCGGCCTGAATTTCATCGACTATGAGCAGCGCGCCGGTCGAATCGGCCAGCTTGCGTGCCTCGGCGAAAAACTCCGGCGAGAGCGGGCGCACGCCGCCTTCGCCCTGCACGGCTTCAAGAAGAATGGCGCAGATATCGTTTGAGAATTTGGCGCGCAGGTCTTCGATATCGTTGAAGTTCACAAACTCGAAGCCGGGCACGACAGGCTCGAACGGCGCGCGGTACTTCTCCTTGTAGGTGGCCGAGATGGCGCCGAAGGTACGGCCGTGGAAGCTCTGCTCGAGAGCGAGAAATCCGGTACCGATCTTGCGGCCCTCTTCGCGTAGCAGGCCAGCATGGGCGCGCGCCAGCTTGAGCGCACATTCCACGGCCTCGCAGCCAGAGTTGCCGAAGTAGGCGCGATCCATACCGGTGAGGCGTGTGAGCCTTTCGGCAAGCGGGACCATCTTCTCGTTGAAGTAGTAGTTCGACGCGTTGATCAGCGTCGCGCTTTGTTTGGCGATGGCCTCTTCAATCACCTTCGAGCGATAGCCCAGTGCATTTACGCCGATGCCGCTCAGCAGATCGAGATAACGGTCGCCATTTTCGTCGATCAGGTGCACGCCTTCCCCCGCGACAAAGAGAGCGGGAAAGCGATCGTAGGTATGGATGAGCAGCCTTTGTTCGGCGGCTTGAATCTCAGCAAGTTTTGACATTTGAACCAATCTCCTGAATCGCAAATTTCTCAGGGGCTAAATCCCCGTGTGTTGATGAATCGATGTCTTATGCAACCATCACTTCGGTGCCGTGTGCGATGCGCGAACTGCACAGGTCCGGAAGGGAACCAGCCGCTCCCGCCGGCAAAATTCGCACGCGCTTTACGCCGTTCAACAGCGCTTCGCGGCAGGCAGCGAGCTTAGGCAACATGCCGCCGGAGATCACGGCGCTCTTGGCCATCTCAGCGATCTGATCGATGGAGAGCCATCGAAGTACTTCTCCGTTGGCGCCCTTGACGCCGGGAACATCGGTGAGAAACACCAGCGCGTCGGCGCGGCAGGCGATGGCGCAGGCCGCGGCCATCTCGTCGGCGTTGATGTTGTAGTACTCGCCGTCAAAACCCAAAGCCATGGAGCAGAGCACGGGAACGCCGTTCAACTGCCAGACGGCATCGAGCCAGCGCGCGTCGCTTGCGGCGATCTCGCCGACGAAACCCAGATCGTGCTCCATGCGCTTTTTGCGCGCACGAAACATCAGTCCGTCGCCGCCGCACAGCCCAACCGCGGGCTGGCCCAGCGTGCCGAGCGCGGCCACGAGAGTTTTGTTCACGCGGCCGGCAAACACCATAAGAGCGGCGTCGCGGGTTTCCGCGTCGGTAATGCGGAGCCCGTCGATGAACTCGCTCTGCTTACCCAGCGCCTTGAGCGTGCGCGTCAATTGCACGCCGCCGCCATGCACCACGGCCACTTGGTTGCCGTCGCGCACCAGGTCGGCGATGGCCCGCGTGCAGCCTTCAAGCAGCGAAGGATTTTCGAGCCCCGCGCCGCCGAGCTTAACCACGTACTTCATGCATTCTCCTCTGCGGCGGACTTCATTGGAGACCGTCCGACTCGGGCCAGCCTTCCATGACGTTCAGGTTTTGCACGGCCTGGCCTGCCGCCCCTTTCAGCAGGTTATCGAGACAACTGACAATAACGGCGCGATTGCCGCTCGGGTCGAGTTGGAAGCCGATGTCGGCGTAGTTGGTGCGCACCGAATACTGAATTTGCGGTAGCGAGTTTTCGTAGAGCCGCACCATGGGGCTGTCGGTAAAAAACTCGCGATATACCTTGACGACGCTCTCGCGCGTTTGCGCCTTTTTGAAGCGCACGTAAATCGTCGAAAGGATGCCACGTGGAATCGGCAGAAGATGCGGCGTGAAGATGATTTGGTCGCTCGTCACGCCGATCTGCTCCAGCAATTCTCCAGTGTGGCGATGAGCAAAGACGGCGTAGGCCGAAAGATTGTCGGCCGCGTACATGAAATGCGTCTTCGCGGTCGGCGCCTTGCCCGCGCCGCTCACGCCGCTCTTGGCATCGGCAATGATGCCGGCTTCTAGATCGACAAGTCCCGCCGCGACCAGCGGTTTGAGCGGGAGAATCACCGACGTCGAATAGCAGCCTGGATTAGCGACGAGTTTTGCGTTGACAATCTGGGCGCGGTGCAGCTCCGGCATGCCGTAAACGGCTTGGGCTTGCATGGCCGCAGCTTGTTCGGTGCCCTCGTCCTCAAATTTATAGATGGCGCGATTTGCGGCTTCCGTCATGCGCCATGCTCCGCTCAGGTCGATGACACGGATGCCGCGCCTTAATGCTTCGGGAGCCCATGTGCGCGACTGCTCGTGAGGCGTGGCTAGAAACAGCACGTCCACCTTGCGTTCAGAGAGAAGCTCCCAGGAGAACGGCTCCATTTTAAGAGCGTGGGCAACTTCGCTGCCGCCGAGCTGAGGATGGATCTCGGTAAGCGGCACGCCGCCGCGGGCGAGGTCCTGGCCTTCCACGCGCCCGACAAGCACCGGTGGCTGGCCCTGAAGGCGCGGGTGATGGAGCAGCAGGCGCGCCAGCTCCGCGCCGGCATAGCCTGTGACTCCCACGATCGCTGTCTGAACTTTCCTGGTCATCTTTCTAACATTGTCCTTAAACGGGCGGCCACTTGGCCAGCCTGCCGCGTGTCTGAGCAAATCACCAGCACCGTGTCGTCGCCAGCGATGGTGCCCGCGACCTCCGGCCATTCCTCGCGGTCGAGCGCCGCCGCTACGGGCTGCGCGCCGCCATTCAC
>JBAWFY010000250.1:0-19858 GCA_049592335.1 Occallatibacter sp. | reverse complement strand
GCTTTGGAGATGGGGGTGATGATGGTGGTGACGATGATGGTGGTGGTGTTCTACCACTATGACCTGCGCCTGTGCCGCATAGGGTACCGCGAGACAGAAGGTGAGCACGAGTCCGAACAGAGTTCTTTTCATAGCATAGTCAGTATGCCGCTTGGCAAATCTATTTACAGAGCTACAATGACCACCACTCGCAAGCTCTAAATTGCGCGGACGGGGGAACAAACGGCGGATGTCCGGGTCCGCATTTGAGGATTCGGAGCCAAATATCTGCAACTTTTAACTTGCGCGAGGGTTTGGACCGCATGTAAGGTAACTCCCGGAGGAAATTTGCATGAAAGTCCGCTCCCTCGTTTTCGGAACCATCCTGTCTGCCGGCCTGGTTGCCGGCGGATTCGCCCTCGCGCAACCTGCACAGAACATCAGTCCCGGAAGACACCCCAACCTTGCCGCTGCTCAGCGTTTAATCGACCAGGCATACGGAAGGATCACGGCAGCTCAGCAGGCCAACGAGTGGGATATGCACGGTCACGCGGCCAAAGCCAAGGATCTGCTGGATGAGGCGAGCCGAGAATTGAAGATGGCTGCCGAAGACGCCAACCGACACTAAGCCGTTCCCAGCTCTTCGACCCTCCACTATACAAACAACGCCGGTGCCCAGCGGGGATGACCGTCTGGGTACTGGCGTTCGTGTTTCTTGCCGCAAGTGCGCCGATCAGATCTGCGCGGCGCTCTGCGGTGCTATCACAACGTCGCCCTCACATTCGGCATGTCCGCAGTGGCACACCACATCGGTTCGATCTTCTGCTCCTTCACAGTAAGCGCTGCAGTACTTCTCTCCATCGTTGGGCACGCAGTCGCAGGGGGGATTGCCGCATTTCTTCGTATTTGCCATCGTCTATTCTCCTCGGGCCGCCTGGAATTTGTCGCTTCCAGTTGCGGACATGGCGAGTCGGATGCAGATTCGCGCCCAGGGGATGGAAAGGCTTCTTCCCACGGCGTGATTCCGTGCCGTTTTCGAGCTAAATCCATCTCGGATATGGACTTGCAAGGCGATCCTGCCCCGAGTGCATTCTTGGGGGAACTCCCCACAACTCCTGCGCCGTTTGATCTCGGCCATTGGTATACTTAAGGTGTGACTACAACTGTCCTCGATTCCATTCCCCGTCACGCTTCCCACGGCGCTTCCCCCAGCCAGAAGAGGGTGTTGCTGCTGAAGCCGCGTGGTTTTTGCGCCGGCGTGGTGCGCGCAATCGATATTGTGAAGATTGCCCTTGAAACCTTTGGCGCGCCTATCTACGTCCGCCGCGAGATTGTGCATAACCGCTACGTTGTGAATGAGCTGGCGGAAAAGGGCGCGATCTTCGTGCACGAAATCGACGATGTGCCCGACGGCCAGCGCGTGATCTACTCGGCCCACGGCGTTTCGCCGGCCGTGCGCGAGCGCAGCAAAGGCCGCAATCTGCAGGTGATTGACGCCACCTGCCCGCTCGTAACGAAAGTGCATTTCGAGGCGGTCAAATTCGCCAAGCAGGGATATTCGCTGGTGCTCATCGGCCATCGCGATCACGATGAGATCGAAGGCACACTCGGCGAAGCGCCAGACGTAACTCAGGTGGTTTCGAACGTTGCCGAAGTCGAGGCGCTCGAAGTGCCCAATCCCAACCGCGTGGCCTACCTGACGCAGACCACGCTAAGCCTCTCCGAAGCACACGACATCATCAACGCTCTCAAGCTCAAGTATCCGAACATCGTCGGTCCGCACTCGCAGGACATCTGCTACGCCACCGAGAACCGCCAGGTTGCGGTGCGCAACGTGGCGCACAACGCCGGACTTGTGCTGGTGGTCGGCTCTACAAACAGCTCCAACTCCAATCGACTGGTTGAAGTCTCGCGCAACCTGGGCACCTTGGGCTACCTCATTGATAATTCCCAGGCCATCGATCCTGCATGGCTTACCGGCGTGGAGACAGTCGCCGTCACAGCCGGCGCTTCGGCTCCCGAGGTGCTCGTCGAAGACGTGGTGAACTATCTGCGTCAGAACGGCTTTGAAAACGTCGAAGAGGTTGAGGTGATGCCGGAAAATGTACGGTTCGGCCTGCCACCGGAGATCGTGCAAGCCATCGGCAGTGCCAGCGGATCGGATTCGATCGCCGTCAACTAGGATTCGATCGCAGGAATTCGATCATCGGACTCGGCGCCGCGCTTTCGAGAGCGCCAGGCATCCAAATGTTGTACAGGCAGATACGCTTCCCCGGGGAATGACAGAGGCGTTTTAAAACGCATGAGCCCAGAGCAGCAGACGACACAATCCGCAGCCATCCATTCCGTACAGAGCGAAGCGGGCCGGCCGAGATTCGGCCGTATTGATGCGGATACTGCCGACGTGGAATTGGCCATCGCTCATGCCCGCGATTTTCTCCTCGGTCTGCAGCATCCTGAGGGTTACTGGTGCAGCGAGCTCGAAGCCGATTCGATGCTCGAAGCCGACTACATCTTTCTGCATACCTTGCTCGAGAGCGGCGATCCCGGCCGGCTGCGCCGTGCGCTGACCGAGATGATGCGCTACCAGAATGAAGACGGAAGCTGGAGCATCTATCCCGGTGGGCCGGGCAACATCTCGCTCTCGGTCAAATGCTATTCCGCGGCCAAGCTCATGGGAATCGGCGCCGACGATCTGCGCCTGAAGAGATGCCGCGAGTGGGTGCTCGCGCATGGCGGCGTCATCGCGTGCAACACCTTTACCAAAATGTATCTCTGTGCGCTCGGTGAGTACGACTACGATGCCGTTCCCGCTATTCCGCCGGAGATCGTCCTTTTCCCAAATTGGTTCTATTTCAATATCTATGAAATCTCGTCGTGGTCACGTGGAATCCTTGTTCCGCTGGCCATTATGTATGCCAAGAAACCTTTCAAGAAGATTCCGCCGGAGCAGGGAATCGACGAGTTATTCATTGGCGGCCGAGAAAACTCGATCCTGCGTCTGCGCGTGGATCGCAAGCATCTGATCTCGTGGCGCAATTTTTTCCTGGCCCTGGACCGCATGACGCATTGGTTCGAAGCCGTGCACATTCGTCCGTTGCGCAAGCTGGCTTTAAAGCGCGCGGAAAAATGGCTGCTCGAGCGCCTGGAAATGACTGACGGTCTTGGCGCGATTTATCCCGCCATGCTCAACGCCATCGTTGCGCTGCGCTGTCTCGGCTACTCCGAAGACGATCCGCAGGTGATCCGCGCTCGCGACGAATTTGAGAAGCTGGGCATTGAGCAGGGCCCCACGCCCGGCATGCCCGAGCCCACCTTCCGCATGACGCCCTGCATGAGCCCGGTGTGGGATACGGCGCAGGCCGTCTACGCGCTCGGTGAAGCCGGGGTGCCGCGCAACGATACCCGCATGCTGAAGGCCGTCGACTGGATGCTCTCGAAAGAAGTCCGCCACAAGGGCGACTGGGCCGTCAAAGTTCCCAACACCGAACCGGGCGGCTGGTACTTCGAGTTCAACAACGAGTTCTATCCCGACACCGACGACACGGCGCAGGTTCTTCTGGCGCTGAGCAGGGTCGACAATCCCCGCGAGCGCTATCAGCATGAAGTCGCCCAGCGAGCCATTGCGTGGGAGTGGGCCATGCAGTGCAGGAACGGCGGCTGGGGCAGCTTCGACAAAGACAACACCAAAATGATCTTCCAGTACATCCCCTTCGCCGACCATAACGCCATGCTCGATCCGCCTTCGGTCGACATTACGGGGCGCATGCTGGAGACGCTCGCCGTCTACGGCTACACGCGCGAAGATAAGCGTGTCGAGCGGGCCATCGATTTCATCTTCAAAGAGCAGGAGCCGGACGGAAGCTGGTTTGGCCGCTGGGGCGTGAATTACATTTACGGAACCTTCCTCGTGCTGCGCGGCCTGGATGCCATCGGCGTCGATCATCTCGAGCCGCAGGTGCAACAGGCGGCCGAGTGGATTCGTATGGTGCAGAATGCCGATGGCGGCTGGGGCGAGAGTTGCGGAACCTACGATGAGCCGGACACGCGCGGCATCGGTGTGAGCACGCCGTCGCAAACCGCGTGGGCGTTGCTGGCATTGCTCGCCGCTGGCGACGACCGCTCCGACTCCATCGCCAAAGGCGTGCGCTGGCTGCTCGATCGCCAGCGCGAAGATGGCAGTTGGGACGAGTCGATGGGCCAAGGCCGCACGCACCAGTCCATCATCACCGGCACGGGCTTCCCGAAAGTCTTCTACCTGGCGTACACGTACTACCGCTATTACTTCCCGCTGATGGCGCTGACAACGTACAAGCGGGCGATGGAAAGAAGCAATAGCCAGTAGCTTGTAGTCTGTAGCTACACTGCTGCTGAGATTTCGAAAATGTTGGAGAACCTTTAGCTACTGGCTAAGGGCTATAGGCTGCAAGCTTTCGGCCAGAAGCTCCAACGGAGGGTTCACCCCAAGATGGCAGTTCCAATCTCCCAGATGTGGACGGTCGCAACTTACGTCCTCAAAAAGCGCCTGCAGGGCCGCAAGCGCTATCCGCTTGTGCTCATGCTGGAGCCGCTCTTCCGCTGCAACCTGGCCTGCGCCGGCTGCGGCAAGGTGCAATACCCGCCTCACATCCTGAAAAAGCAGCTCACGCCCGAGCAGTGCTTCGCCGCGATCGAAGAGTGCGGTGCGCCCATGGTTTCGATCCCCGGTGGCGAGCCGTTGCTCCATCCGCAAATTGTCGAGATCGTCAACGGCCTCATCGCGCGCAAAAAGTACATCTACCTCTGCACCAACGCGCTCGAGCTCAAGCGCCGCCTTCCTGAATTCACGCCGTCGAAGTACCTCACCTTCTCGGTGCATCTCGACGGCCAGCGCGACGAACACGATTTCTCTGTTTGCCGTGAAGGCGGCTGGGATATCGCTGTCGAGGGCATCAAGGAGGCCGTCAGGCGCGGCTTCCGTGTCACGCCCAACGCCACCTTCTTTGATGGCACCGATCCCAACCACGTCCGTGCGCACTTCGATCAGATGATGGCCATCGGCGTCGAGGGCATCGTCCTCTCGCCCGGATACAGCTACGATAAGGCGCCCGACCAGAAACACTTCATGGGCCGCGCCCGTGTGCGCCGCCTCTTCCGCGCCATCCTTTCAAACCGCAAAAAGTCGTGGAAGTTCAACATGTCGCCGCTGTTTCTTGAGTTCCTCATGGGCGACCGCAACTACGATTGCACGCCGTGGGGATCGCCCGCCTACAACATCTTCGGCTGGCAGCGCCCCTGCTATCTACTGCAGGATGGCTATACAGAAACCTTTCAGGAATTGATGGAAACCACCAAGTGGGAAGAGTACGGTGTAGGCAGCGGCAATCCCAAGTGCGCCAACTGCATGGTGAGCTGCGGCTACGAGCCCTCAGCCGTTCTCGAAGGCTTCGGATCGCTCAAGGGGTTCCTCGCCATGGTCAAGGGCAGCTTCTCGCTCTACCCCGACAAGCACGCCCTCAATCTCCTCAACGAGCCGATGCCCACCGGCAAAACGCTCGTGCAAATCGCACAACCCGAACACACCTACGAGGAGACCCGCGCATAAGCTTGTAACGCCGGTCTCCTGACCGGCTGTAGTGTGGGTCTCCAGACCCACATATAGTCCGGTTGAAGTGAGATTGGGTGCCCCATGTCCCTCGCCTTTGGGGACATGGGAGACCAAGCTGACCTGCTAACTCGCCGACTTGCTGACTCGCTAAGGAAAATATGACCGCCGAAGTCCAGAAATTCACCCGCGAACAAATCGAATCCCTCGAACTCGCCCCCGGCTTCGAGCACGAAGCCCTCGAAGGCTGGGTTCCCGCGCTCGCCAGCGAAGACGATCTCAAGGCCGCCCTCGAAAAAGCCTTCGACTATCGCGGCGACGTCACCCTCACGCTCAAATCCGGCGAAAAGATCGAAGCCTACATCTTCAATCGGCAAACCGGCGCGACCCTCGCCGAATCCTGGGTGCAGTACTTCGCGCCCAACGCGCCCGACAAGCGCAAAATCTCCTATGCGGAGATCGCCCGCATTGAATTCACCGGCAAAGACCGCGCCGCCGGCAAGCACTGGGAAGACTGGGTCAAGGCCTGGAACGAAAAGAAAGCCGCTGGCGAAAAAAACATCGCCCTGCACCCCGAAGCGCTGGAATAAGGCGCGTAGAATTCAGTTCCACCTGAAGTCGTCCATAATAATAATGAATGAGGCACCGCGTGACTCAGCGGTATAGCGACATCATGAGCACTACTAAGTACGAAAATGACCTTGGGCTAATTCGCAGCGCGCAGCCGCAGCCATACGACTTGGCAAAATTGGCCTATGCGGCAGGATATTTCGACGGAGAGGGAACCATCAACGTACTTTTGTGCAAGGGACTTCCTCGGCAAATACGAGTGGAGCTGACGTCGTACGATCTCGATGCCCTACTTGTATTCCAAGATCTGTTTGGGGGAAAGCCGAGGTGGGGTCAATTTGCAGGGGTTAAGTTTCAGGTGTGTAGGTGGGCGAAGAATAACAGCGAGGCCATAAGCGTTCTGAGCGCCATCACACCGTTCCTGAGGGCAAAGAAAGAGCAGGCTCTGTTAGCCCTCGATTCAGGGTGGGTCACGCAGGCTCGTGGAAGGCACCGCCTTACCGAGAACCAAAAGCAAAAGAGAGCAGCACTGTACGTTGCTCTGAAGGCCGCCAAGGAGCGACAAAAGAAAATAAAGAAAAATGAGGTGGCGTTAAAGTTGGCCAAACTAGTAATTGAAGCCCCGATTACACTTCCTTGAGGCGACCGCCGACTAAACCCGCCCGACCCACAACATGACTGGTATATCAGGCTACCTTTTGTGGCGTAGCAGGCAAGCAGTCCATACCCGTATTTACGCGAGCAACTTGCTTCGCTGCCCCTGCTTCTCCAGCGCCGCAACTGCCTTCTTGTCGAACGAAACAAACGTTTCCCCGCCCAGCCAGCGGCCTTCATAGGCGATCACCCCATCGGCGAAGTCCGCTCCGGCCTCCATTGCCTTCAGTCCTGCCTGAACGGCGGCGGCATCTGTAACGACGTTGTCGGTTTCCAGCAAAGTCCGAATTACCCTGGAGATTTCTGAATTCGGCAATTTCGCGCCTTGGCGGAGTACCCACACCATTTCGCAGAATGCATGTCTGCTAATCATGACCTGTTCGGCGGATCTCAAAGCAACGCGTGACTCACGGCTTTGGGCCGGATCATCGCCGAGAATGGCGCGAAGCAGAACATTGGTGTCCGCGATCATCCTCATCGCTTCACGCCTTTCAGAAACTCCTCAACCACGGCATTGCCGATGGCCTGGTCCATCTCCTCAATCGTCAGCTTCACGTTGGTCTTGCCTTTGAGGATTCCGAAAGCGTCCTCAATCTTACCTCTCTTCCGCGCCGCCTGAATTGCGCCTTTTCCCCCCGGCAACAATTCCAATTCGATTTTCTCTCCCGGCCTCACACCAAGATGCTTGAGAACATCCTTCCGGAATGTCACCTGTCCCCGTGCCGTAACCTTCAACGCTGGCATCCCTCACCTCCACCACTGATCTGATTATAATGCAATTTTGCATTACTCGAAATGAATGCCCCAAAAACAGAAAACCCCGGCCAGCGGCCGGGGTTTTCTCGTAGTGCGGTTATGGGCTTAGTTGCTGAAGAGCAGCACTCCGGCCGCCTTCTCCTCGCTGCCCGCGTCATCCTTGCTCACGGGGCGACGTAGGAGCCGGTTCTGGTCGAGGTAAACTTCCAGGAACGCCGGCCGATCCTGAATCTGCCCGGCGATCAGCGCTTCCGAAAGCGGATCTTCGACGCAGCGCTGCAGCGCGCGGCGCAACGGTCGCGCCCCGTAGCTGCGGTCAGTGAGCGTCGTATCGAGTATCCACTTCTTCGCTTCGTCGGTCACGGAGACCGTGATCGATTTCTGCGCCAGGTTGATGTTCAGCTGCTGCACCATCAGCTCCACGATCTGGATCAGGTCGGCATCGGAGAGCGACTGGAAGAGAATGATCTCGTCGATACGGTTGAGGAACTCGGGGTTGAACGTCTTCTTGACCTCGTTCTTCACCAACTCCTCGACCTTTTCGCTCACTAGGTCTTCGCGCTCGCTCTGGAAGCCCAGTCCCTGCTTCTTCTGCAGGTGCCGCGCGCCGATGTTCGACGTCATGATGAGGATCGTGTTCTTGAAGTCGACCGTGTTACCCAAGCCGTCGGTCAATTGCCCGTCCTCAAATACCTGCAGCAGGATGTTGAACACATCGGGATGCGCCTTCTCGATTTCGTCGAGCAGGACCACCGAATACGGAGACCGCTTGACGCGCTCGGTCAACTGCCCGCCCTCCTCGTAGCCCACGTATCCCGGAGGCGAACCGATCAGCTTCGACACCGAGTGCTTCTCCATGAACTCCGACATATCGAAGCGGATGAGGGCCTTGTCCGAGCCGAACAGGAAGTTCGCCAGACTACGCGCCATCTCAGTTTTTCCCACGCCCGTCGGCCCAAGGAAGAGGAACGAACCGATAGGTCTGTGCGGCGATTTCAATCCCGCGCGGCTGCGGCGAATGGCCCGCGCCAGGGCCGAGATGGCCTTTTCCTGCGAGATGATGCGCTTGTGCAGCTCTTCTTCCACGCGCAACAGCTTCTGCGTCTCTTCTTCCTTGATGCTGGTGACGGGCACGCCTGTCCAGCGGGACACGACATCTTCAATGTCCTCGCGGCCCACGATTCCCGCGGCCGAATCGTCGAGGTGGTACTTATCGCGCAGGGCGCGCAGGTTCTCGCGTTCCTTGCGCTCCTCGTCGGAGTAGAAACGAGCCTTTTCGAATTCGTGATTGGCAATCGCCGAATCCATGCGGTGCACGATGAACTTGATCCGTTTCTGCAGTTCGGTGATCTCTTCGGGCAGCGAGGTCTGGCGCAGCTTGACGCGCGCTCCCGCTTCATCGATGAGGTCGATGGCCTTGTCGGGCAGGAAGCGATCGGGAATGTAACGGTTCGAGTGCGACACGGCGAATTCCACGGCGTCATCGGTGTAGCTGACGGCGTGAAACTTCTCGTAGCGGTCCTTGATGCCCATAATGATCTTGACCGCATCGGCCTCGTTCGGCGGCGGCACCTTGACGGCCTGGAAGCGGCGTTCGAGCGAACGGTCCTTCTCGATCGACTTGCGGTACTCGCCCGGAGTGGTCGCACCGATGCACTGGATCTCTCCGCGCGAGAGAGCAGGCTTGAGGATATTGGCCGCATCGAGCGATCCCTCGGCCGATCCCGCGCCCACCAGCGTGTGCAGCTCATCGATGAACACGATGGAGTTTTGATTCTCCATCAGCTCTTTCATGATGGTCTTCAGCCGTTCTTCAAACTGCCCGCGGTATTTGGTTCCGGCCACAATCAGAGAGAGATCGAGCGCCAATACGCGCTTGTCCGCAAGGAAGCTCGGCACTTCGCCGTCCGCGATGCGTTGCGCTAATCCCTCGACGATGGCCGTCTTTCCCACACCCGGCTCGCCGATGAGTACTGGATTGTTTTTGGTGCGGCGGCAGAGAATTTGAATCGCGCGCTCCAATTCCCCCTCACGCCCAACCAGAGGATCGAGCTGCCCGTCCATCGCGGCTTGTGTCAAGTCGCGGCTGAATTCCGCCAGCAGACTCGACTCGCGCTGCCGCTGCTGCGGCGGGGCTTTCTCCTGCGTCACGCGAGCCAGCTCGTCGCGAATCTGCGCCAGCTTCAACCCGCGCTCCTGCAGAATCTCCGACGCAAAGCATTTTTCTTCGCGCAAAAGGCCCAGGAGCAGATGCTCGGTCCCAATGTGTTTGTGGCCTAGCCGTTCCGCTTCTTCCGCGGCGTAGGCCAGCACCCGCTTGCACTCGTTTGAAAGCGGCAAATCGACGCTGGTCGACACCTTCTCGCGGATCGTGGTGTGTGCTTCAATCTGCTTGCGAATAGACTCAACCGAAGCATGCGAGCGCAAAAAGCGGTTGGTAAGCGCTTTGTCTTCACGCAGCAATCCCAGCAGCAGGTGTTCGGTCTCGATGTAAGGCGATCCGAACTGGCTGGCCTCGTACCGCGCGAAGAAGATCACGCGCCGTGCCTTCTCCGTATAGCGTTCGAACATGATATGTGCTCCCCATCCAGGCTGCCCGCCGCATTAACCGTCCAGTTCCCGACCGCTTGCGACAAATTCCGTCACTGGCTATCCAGGTCCGGCCTCGGCCCTGCTGCGTGCGCCCTTCCCGTTGCATCGCCGCCGGAGGACTCCAACAAAGGCAAGCTCTCCTCGCGAACGGCTCTCTCGGATGGTCGCAGGCCAGATTCGGCCTCTTCCGTCGGCCGGTCTTGCTCGTCCGGCTGACTCCCATCCCAACCTCTCCTGCCCGCTTGGGAACTCTTGCGCGGGTCGTACCTTATAAGACTCACATATGCGAGAAACGGTGCAATCCCGCAAGAGGGTTACAGGTTAGGTTGATGACTGCGCGGCGTCTGTGACCTGCGTCAGCCTTCCGTTTGCCAGGTGAAGAATACGCGTGCAACGTTCGGCCAATTCCATATTATGTGTGACCAGAATTGACGTCAGGCCATGGCTCGCGTGCAGCCGCTCAAGCAACTCGAAAACGCGGCCCGCAGTCACGCCATCGAGATCCCCCGTCGGCTCGTCGGCCAGCAGCAGCCGGGGACCGCAAACCAGCGCCCGCGCCAGCGCCACGCGTTGCTGTTCGCCGCCTGAAAGTTCTCCCGGCCTGTGCGTTCCGCGATCCTCCAAATCCACCTCACCCAGCCACTTCCGCGCTATTTTCCTGGCCTCGGACTGGGGCATACCCCTGGCTAAAAGCGGCATGGCCACGTTCTCCTCGGCCGTAAACTCCGGCAGCAAATAATGGAACTGCCACACGTAGCCAATCTCGCGGTTGCGAAAGGCTGCAGCCTCTCGCGGGGAAAGCGAAGCTACGTTGACTGGCGCCTCCTGAGTTGACGCGAAGTATACCGTTCCTGCTGTTGGCGCATCAAGCGCCCCTAAGATGTGCAAAAGTGTGCTTTTTCCCGTCCCCGACTGGCCCACAATCGCCACCAGTTCGCCGGCCTCGATTTCCAGGTCGAGGCCCTCGAAAAGCACGAGTTCTCCGCGCGCCGTGCGGTACGACTTGCGCAGCCCTTCCACGCGAATCAGTGGTTCTTGGTTTTCGCTGTTTGCATCCCCAGTTCCGTTGGTAGCGGCCTGTTTTCCAGTCCCAGAAACCCGCGACTCCCTCTCCCGCGCGGCGCGGGATGCTTCGGGAGCAGCCGCTGAAGGGGATTGCATCATTCAGTACCCCCTATTTTACATGGATGCGAAACCGCGCCCTAAAGTCTGTGGAATCTATTGATTCTTTGAGATATAGTACGTTTCACCGAATTTGTTCCCGACAGCTGCCAATTGAGAACTCAGAAGGGAGCAGGGGCCTTTGGAGGGAGCAGGGGCCTTCTGGCCCCTGAAGCGGAAGCCTCAGTCTCGAGCGGCTTCAGCCGCGGGTTCGTTTCCAAGGCGTTCACAATCCCCAAATGTGCCAGGAAAGCTGTGCAGCACAGTTGCACAGTTTCTGTGCCAGTACGCCGCTTTGTCTGCAGGCCATTGTGTGGGTTGGAGTTGCGGGCAGCACAGTTGCACAGGAGAAAAACAGGGACCAGGGACTACAACCGGTCTCATAAATGTCTTAGACCTCCATCTGCGCAAGTATGAGCCCCAACAACAAGGCGGCGGAGCACGGCCGATAGTTTATGAGACCGGTTCGAGGCAATAGGGAGTAGAAAACCAGTGCCCCGGCTCCGTAAGGGGTGCCCCATCCTGGCTTTGCTAGGGTGGGGTAGGGTGGTGTCGGACACCACGAACCAGACCGAGGGATGTCCCTCCCTACGGTCTCTAGTTTCTATATACGCTCTTCTGCAAAATAACCGGCAAAACTTTTGAAAGAAAACGCACGACCCCAAATCCACAAGCTTTGTATCAGCACGTGAGCCTACTCACGATCTGTGCCCCGTTCATCGCGTTCTTTACGATGAGCGGGAGACATGTTCGCCGTCATAGTACGAACCCCCGCCAAACGCTTTCGCCAAAAATTCATTCGAAGAAGTGCCTCGTATCAGGGCGTGACCGGGGAACCCACACTGTGCGTGGGTCGCACGCCGCAAATGCATAAAGAAAAAGCCGGGGCTTCAGCCCCTGCGGAATCATCGCGGGGACGGCCTTCGCGGCGTCAGCCGGCAAAGCGCCCCGTAGGGGCAGCAGGAAATGAGCCCCCGATGAAGTCCGAGCCGCAGGCAAGGACGCAGTCCGGGGTAATGAACAAAACGCACCCCAAGCCCCGTAGGGGCGACAGAAAAACCATGACGCAACCGGCGGTCGAGATCGAATCGCAGTGGACCGCGCATCGGCGGGAAATCAATGACCAAAGCATCTTCGTTACACTCATCGGGACGGTTGAAGTTCGTGCGATCCCACCCTTCGCACGATGAAACTGCGCGAAGGATGGGGCACCTCAGTTGTGGATGTTGAAGGGCGCGCTACCAGCCCTAAAGCTGCGTTGTGGCGTAAATCGCTCGCGCAGTAACTCCAGCGGCAGTAGACAATCCCCGTCTACTGCCGCTCGAACCAACTGTAAACATCACCCGCCACAGCCGTGTATCCGTTCGTGTAATTCGGATTCGCGGGGCTGCTCGCATTCTGGCCTGGGTGCAGACCGTCAACTCCCGTAAGTACCGTTCCGCTGGCATAGGTCGCAGCCGGCGTGTTTGCATAGCCCCGCGTCACAGTTCCCGAAGTGCCGTAGCAAATGGTGCATAGCATGAGTTCTGAGCCTACACTCATAACCAGGCCGTCGTATAGAGTTCCATCTGTCACATTGATCGAGGTCTGTGACGAGCTGGTAATCGCAGCGGCGAGAGTATTCGACCAGTCCTCTGCTCTGAGAGAATATGGCGGAACATCGTTCTCCTGATCGATCACATCGGCGGCGTTCGCCGGGCTTCCCTTGCTGATGAGATAGCTGCGCACATCGAGGTAATTGCTTCCATAAGCCGCAGCCAGATAGGTGTTGATACCGACGATCTCGTTGTAGTAGATCGAACCCCTCGGCTCGTTATCAGTGTTGAAAATCGACAGAACTGCATAAGTACCGCCGTGAGCTACGGCCACAGCCACCGCTGCGGCAATATCTCGAACAATTGGACAGTTCGACCCCGTAATCGGTAGGGTGGGACAATCCCCAATGCCGCCGATGTTGTCCCGGCCTCCCCAGATTAGCAATGTTCCACCTGTATATTGCCGAGCCAGGCTTAGCCACGCATTTCCGCTAGGAACGGTGACCGCGCTGCCAGGATATGTGATCGGCGTGCAGGTCGCAGTCTGATCGACCGCAGGATCGAAATCACTGCAACTCAATTCGTAAGAGGTGCCGGAAGCGACCGTTGAAATCGGCAGCCCGACGGTGTTGAAGGCTGGGTTATAGCCGCTCTGAAACGTGACTGTGACGCTGCCTGACGTTGGAATCGCGAATCCAGCCGCGAACGTTTGCTCGCTTTGGCCGGAATAAGCATTCAGGGTGCGGGTAACAATATCCCCGGTTCGCTGGCCGTAGACGCCCAGATTTGCTACTGACTGTGGGATCAACGACGCAAGCTGATTGGGATAGGTAGTCCCCGTGCGGTCCTGATTCCCGGCAGTCAGGGAATCGCCAATGGCAGTTACGGCGTAGTTGTTCGATATGGCGTAGCCGTTTGAAGTCAAAGTCGGGCTACCGCCGATTCTGCCACAGCCGGACGCGACCAGAACCGGCAGGAAAAGCAAGATAGAAGGAGCGTTTTTGAACATCTGCTTATTACACTCCCGCGAATTTAGATATGTTCGTCCGAGGACGAGTCCCCTTCGACAACAACATATCCGGAGAAACTAACCTGAGTTCTGTCAGTTGTCCTTCTCGTCCGTCCATGCTTAATGTGCAGCCTCATTCCAATTGAGCGGCCAGCACCTGCTGCTTTTTCGCCAGCGTTTACAGTGCTTGCTACCAATGAATGGCAACCGGTTTGAAATGGACCAAGTTCTAAGGCCGCAGAAACCAGGGACCGCACTGAATTTAATTGATCTCTTATTTATCAAGGGAAATCTAGAACGGGGCCCCAACTTGGTACAGATGCGAAAACACATTGCTGAGTTGATCGTGCGCACTTAGACGGCTAGCCTGAGCTCCGAGGTGCATTGTTTGTCTGAAGCTCAATGAAAGAGGTGTCGTGCCGGCGGGTGACGCACCTTTCAACTTCCACAACCGAGGGTGCTCCATCCCTAGTTTTTTTCTGGCGAAGGGTGGGAGAGCACGAATCTTACGGGAAGTGATGCGCAAAGGACCGCTCAAAAACTTTTGCCGATCATTTCGCCCTCTCGGCGCATACTGATCTCGGACTGAAGAACAGACGGAGCGGCGCGGCAACGCGCCATCGCTTTTTGCGCTGAAAGCTGAGAGCTGACAGCTTAAAGCTGGCTTCTAACTCCTTTCGCTGGACGAATTTGGCGCTAAGTGCTTTTGCAAGCCGAATTTGCAGCCACACTCTCGCTCTATAGCGATGAAAACAAAGGTTTTATTTGCAGGGCTAGCCTTGAGGAGGGGGGACCCCCGCAAAATTGCCCCGGAAACCGTGCAAAAGACGCCGTTTTTTGGCCCGATTTGCACACAGTTCGTTGCAAACCGGGCTCTCGAAATGCACTTTGTTTTCGCGGATTTTTCTTGGCTTGCCGCCAGAGCTCATCCGAGACGCCCCCGGCCGGAGGCCCCCAAGTAGTAACGCCCGCGCCGAAAAGAGTGCTTGCGGTTCGCTTTTTATTCGCTATAATTGCGCCCATGGCCGTTACACGCAGACAAAAAGAAGTTCTCGACTTTCTTGAAGCCTTTGTGCAACGCAATGGCTATTCCCCTTCCTTCGAAGAAATCGCGCGCGGCATGAACCTCAAGAGTCTGGCCACCGTGCACAAGCACATCACCAATCTCGAGAAAAAGGGAATGCTCGATCGCGTGCACAACCGCAGCCGCTCCATTGACGTGCTGCCGCCGGGCTCACGCACCCGCTCCAGTCTCAAGCTGCCGCTCGCCGGCCGCATCGCAGCCGGCATGCCGGTGGAGCAGATGGAGACGCCGGAGACAATCTCGTTGCACGACGTGGTAGGCAACCGCGATGTCTTCGCCCTCGAGGTGCGCGGCGACTCCATGCGCGACGAGCACATCATCAACGGCGACTATGTTCTGGTTGAGCGCACCCGCACCGCCCGCCAGGGCGAAATCGTCGTGGCCCTCGTGCACAACTCCGAGACCACCCTCAAGCGCTTCTATGCGGAGGGCGCAGTCGTCCGCCTCCAGCCCTCGAATGTAGAAATGGAACCCATCTATGTCCCCGCCGCTCAGGTAGCCATCCAGGGCCGCGTCCTCGGCGTGCTGCGCAAGTATCGCTGAAGCAGGGAAGACTTGACATTGGTCAGTCGCCAGTTTGGGGTGAAGCGAACTCTATGAGCCGCCGAGAAACCTGGCGACCTGTTCTCGACGCTGAAATCAAGCGCTGGTCGCAACTCCCAGTAGACGAAATCATCGAAAAGCTGCGCGAGCCACACACGTATAAGGTCTCCGTCGATTCGAAGAACTATCAGGTTGAAGCGGAGATTCTTGAGAACACGAACCATTACCTTCACCTATCTGTCTCGGTGGACGACGGCACCCTTCCGTGGTCGATATTCCCATTGACCGAAAGCATCGTGCGTGAAAAGACCGTCTGACCATACGCCCCTTGCCGCCCATTCCCGGCTAGCGCATATAATGGCGTTGCGGTTTCCCTAACAATTCCTCACTGCCTCTAACTTGCATTTCTTTTCCCTGCGTTGCATTTCCCCATAGCGAGGCGAACGTCCGATGCTGCATCTGCTCAACTCCCCATTCGCAATTCTGGCCGGGATGGTTCTGTTGCCCCTGATCCCATCCATGCTTCTGTTCAAGCTGCTCCCCAGCACCGCCGTCGTAGGTGGTCCGTTTCACGGCTTCAGGATTGACTTGAGCGGCGCGTTCGGGTCTTACTTCATCCTGCTCGTGCTGATTCTTTCCACCAAGAACAACGTCTGGGATCCTCCTCCCGCCTATCAGGTGTGGACCGTCAAGGGCACGGTGACTGACAGCAATGGTGCGCCCATCGCTCCTCTCGACTCGGGCGACATCTCCCTGCTCCCGCCCTCGTTGCAGGAGTCCAATGCCTGGTTTACGATTGACGTTCCCGTCAAAACTCTCCAGGGGGGATCTCCCGACTACCCCACGATCGCGTTTGCCCACGCGGGCTACCAGCCGGTGCAATTCACGCTCGATCCCAAGGCCGCCTATCCTGCCGGCGTTAGCGTCAACTTCAATTCCACCGCGCACGAGGTGCAAATCAGCAGCCTTCGCTTGCAGCCATTACCGGCTTACCAGGGTGGCGCCCCGCTCAACAGTGAGGCGGCAGCCGCTCCCAATGCCGTGCAAACTCATCCCGCAGGAGCGCGCCAATGAGAATGAACGGGAAATTGAATGCAATTCTATTGCTTCCTCTGCTGGTCGTCTCCTCCGCTGTCTTCGCGCAGACCAGCTCCGCTACTGTCCGTGGGATGCTCGAAGATAACACAGCAAAAAATCCGCAACCTGTCTCGGGGGTTCTGGTCACGTTAGAAGGCCGGAACTACACTTCGCCAGCCGTCCACAGCGGAAAAGACGGCCTGTACTACATCTCCAACGTGGCCCCCGGCGCGTATACGCTCAAGGTCTGGAGCGACCCGAAAAATCCCCTCAGCTTTCCGATCAAGGTGAGCGGGCCGCTCACCGATATTCCGCCAGTGATCGTGGCGCCGACGAACGCCGCCGGATCCAAAGCCCATTCAGTCAAGTCCGTGCCCGCGGCCAAATCAAAAACGGGCAGCGGAAACAGATAACCCGCCCCCTAGCCGCGACACCGGTAAAACCACCAGCGCTAAAACAGCCACCGATCATCCATCGGGAGTTCATAGCGGATCGCGTACCCTCCAGTCCTCTGGCGCCAGACCAAAAAATCTGTCCGGGAATTGCAGGTTATTTCAAGGAAACGCGTAGCATGAAAAACCATGGGAAGCGTATTCGAAAAACTGAATCTTGGAAACCGGCAGGAGATTGTGGTCCTCGACGCGCCGGAGAGCTTTCAGCCTGAGCTGGCCGCCCTGCCGGTGATCACGATCCATCACCACCTGGAATCGGTGGGTGGCGCGGAGTTCTGGCTGGTATTTGTGACCCGTAAGAGCGAGGTCGAGAGGCTTGCGCCGCTCGTGGCGCACCGCGCCAAAGGCGATGCGGTAGTGTGGTTCGCTTATCCGAAGGGCACATCGAAAAAATACACCTGCGACTTTAATCGCGACACCGGATGGACGGCGCTGAAGAAGCTGGGATTCGATACGGTGCGGTCCGTGGCCATCGACGAGGACTGGACGGCGCTGCGTTTTCGGCGGAAAGAGTTTATCAAGCGGGTCTAGAAAGGCAACGAGTTAGCCAGTCAGCGGGCTCGGGGGTAATCCATACCACAACCGCGACTTGAACGGATCGAGATGATCGAGACGGAGAGGAGACTTGTGCAGAGTATCGTGAGGAAGATGAAGCCGGCGCAGGATGAGGTTCACAAGGCTGCGCATGAGCAGGATCTCATCGAGGTTCCCAAGCGGGCGAAGCTGGATCGCGAGCTGGATGAAGCGATGCTCAATCTGCCGGTTGGAACGGGCGAACGTGGGGGAGAAGTGAAGTTCAGCTTCTAGCTTTCGGCGTGGAACAAACCTGGGAGAGCCTCGCCCGCTTTGCCTTCTACGATGTGGGTGAAGGCTTGCGCGTTGAGCGGAGGTTCGGGGCCGATGTATACGGTGCGTGCGCCCGCCTGGCGCGCCCAATGGACGAAGTTGGCTGCCGGGTAGACCGAGCCGGAGGTGCCGACGACGAGCATGAGCGTGCATGCGGAGATCTCACGCTCGATGCGTGGCATTTCAAGCGGGATTTCACCGAAGAAGACGATGTGTGGGCGCAAGCGGCCGCCGCAGGGGCAGCTGGCAACTTCATAGAGATTCGCATAAACGGCGTGGTCTTCAATGGGAGGGCGTCCGCACTCGCGCTCGCAGCGAGACTTCGCGAGCTCGCCGTGCATGTGAATCAGATTCTTGCTGCCTGCGCGCTCGTGCAGGTCGTCAACGTTCTGCGTGCAGAGAAAATAACGGCCGGGGAGTTGCGCTTCGAGTTCGGCGAGAGCGATGTGAGCGGGATTGGGCGCGGCTTCTGCGCAATCGGCGCGGCGCTTGGAGTAAAACTCCCAGACTAAAGCCGGATTGCGGCGCAAAGCCTCGGGCGTGCAAATCTCTTCGACGTTGTATCCAGCCCAGAGGCCATCGGATGCGCGAAAGGTCGGCAGGCCGCTCTCGGCGCTGATGCCTGCGCCGGTGAGGACGAAGACGCGGTCGGTGGCAGTGATCGTGATTGCGGACAATACAAGCTCCTAGCCGCTAGCTCCTAGCCTCTAGCTAATTGGCGGTGGTGCGTCAGTAGCGGGTATGAATTAAGCTGGCGGCTAGAAGCTAGTAGCTGCATCTTACGGCACGAGCAAAATCTTGCCCGTCGTCTTGCGCTCTTCCATGTCAATCTGGGCTTTTGCGGCTTCGGCGAGGGGATACATGAACTCGGTGCGAAGCTTGAGCTCGCCTTTAGCCACCCAGTTGAGCACCTCGCTCGATCTCCACTCAAGCTCCGCGCGCGTGGCGATGTAATGCCAGAGCGTGGGCCGGGTAATGAAGAGCGAACCTTTGCTGTTGAGTTGGGTGAGATCGAAGGGCGGGACGGGACCGCTGGAAGCGCCGAAGAGCGCGAGCAGGCCGCGCGGGCGCAGGCAGTTGAGGCTTTTGTCAAAGGTGGTTTTACCCACCGAGTCGTAGACTACGTCGACGCCTTTTCCTCCGGTGAGGCGCTTGACCTCGGCTTCGAAATCCTTCTCGGTGTAAAGAATCGCGTCGGAAGCGCCCGCTTCGCTGGAGAGTTCGGCTTTGGCTTTGGTTGAGACCGTGGTGATGACGCGCGCTCCGATACGGGTAGCCATTTGCGTGAGCAGCAGGCCTACGCCGCCTGCTCCGGCGTGCACCAGAGCGGTGTCGCCGGCCTTGAGCGGATAGGTAGAGAAGGCGAGATAATGCGCCGTCATGCCCTGCAGCATGGCCGCGGCCGCCTGCTCCATAGTCACACCTTGCGGAATCTTGACCAGTTGTGCGGCGGGAACGAGCGCGTACTCGGCGTAGCTGCCGATGACGGCGGTGGAAGCGACACTGTCGCCTGCGGCGAATCCGGTGACGCCGGGACCGAGTTCCTCTACGGTGCCCGCAGCTTCACTGCCAGGGGTCATGGGCAACGCGGCCTTGTAGATGCCTTTGCGGAAATAAATCTCGATGAAGTTGACGCCGGTGGCTTCAATGCGGATCAGCACCTGGCCTGGTCCCGGCTCGGGGATGGACAGATCGTCAGCAACCTGGAGAACTTCGGGCCCGCCGGTGGAGTGAATCTGGATGGCTTTCATGACAGGGATAAGGATGAACCCTGGGGGCGGATGAGCGCAAGGGAATAGGGAATAGCCAGTAGGGGAATGGCCAGGGAGTGCGGATATCGAGGTAATGATGGAGAAGCAGGAGCGCCACTTCGGGATTCGGACTATTCCCTATTGGCTACTCCCTATTTGCTGCTTTACAGCATTCCGTCGTGGCGCTCGGAGAGGAGGCTTTGCTCTTCGGAGGAAACGAGGCGGACCAGGCGATCGACGGTGTAGGACGCGGGGTGCTGGCTGC
>JBAWFY010000249.1:0-5162 GCA_049592335.1 Occallatibacter sp. | reverse complement strand
CCTCTACCTTCTGCACTTCAATCTGTGGAACATCGTCCACAGTTCGCACGTGCTCGATGCGTTTCACCTGAGCCGCTTCGATCCCTGGCTCAGCTACGCGCTGATGATCGCAATGGCGCTGTTCGCGCTCTATTTCATCGAGAAGCCGGCGCAGCGCAAGCTCCGCCAGTGGCTGCACGCGACAAACGTTCTGCGAAACGCCTGAAAGTGGAGAATCGAGAGTTGTCTCTCGAAAGCAAAGGCCCACGAAACCCCGTGGGCCTTTGCACTTGCGGTCAACGAAGTGTCTATCGACTATTTGTGTCCGTGCTCGTCGTTCCGCGGCGGAGCCTGATGTGACTCGTGCTGCTGCGGCGCGGGCTGGTGCGGTTGGTGTTGCTGCGGCGCAGGCTGGTGCGACGGCTGCATGCTTCCCGCATGCTGCGGAGCAGCGTTCGTATTCGAGTGCGAGGCGTTGTAGGTCCTCGGCGCATTGCCCGTGTTCGACTTGGACGCGTTGTAGTTGATCGTGCCCGCAGGGTGGCCATTGCCGCCAGCGGGCCGCGCCATGGTCACGTGGCTCGGGTTGCCATGATTGTTGTTGAAGTAGGCGGAGTGATCGTTCCGCGCAGCCATTTCGTGCTGCGACTGCACGGCGCTCGGCGCAAAGTGATGCTCGTTCATGGCCGCGCGCTCTTCCGGCGCCGGCGGATGGTTGATGCCGCCCGGTCCGCCGCTGAAGGCCACGTGGTTGTTCACGACCGTGTGATTCACAATCACGGTACGGTCCACATAGACACGATTGCCGCCCCATGCCGGGCCAGCGCCCACATGCCAAACCGCGGAGTTATAGGCAAAGACGCCGCCATGCCACATGCCGCCGACAAAGCCCACGCCAAAGAATCCGAAGCCGTAGTTCACGCCACCGTAGTAGCCCACGTGTGGGCCCCAGTAGCCGGGATGCCAAATGTAGAGGCCCGTTGACCAGCCCCAGTAGCCCGGCGTCCACAGCAGGCCCGGTTGCGGCGCAGGTACCCACGTGCCGGGCACCCAATAGTAGCCGTCATCGCCATACGCCCAGTAGCCCGGAGTCCACATATAGCCGGGTTGGGGGCATACCGGCTGCACCGCCACCACCGGCAGCGGCGGTGGCGCGATTCCCACGCTAATGAAAACTCCCGCCCGGGAAGACGCGGGGATCAGACAAATAAACAGCGCAAAACACATCACGCGCAATGATTTTGTGCGCATCCATTGGAAAACTTGCATTGGGGGATCCTCCTGTCGATTTCAAAGGCTTGCGCCTCATGTTTAATGGCGCACCCAGTCTACGTCAAATGGAACCCCTCCCGCCGGGAGAAGTTGCCCGGGAGGGAAAGGATTCTGCACCAGGCTGACTGAAATAAATCAATGAGCTGCAATCAAATAGCTATTATGCAAGTCGACCGTCGCGCCTTTCGTGGGGCAAAGGAGCGCCGAATGGCTCACCCACTCACCTGCGAACCCGCTAACTTGCTACGTTGCGAAGCGACGCCAGACTCGCTAATACCTGTAACTAAGCCCCATTCCGAATACGCTCCGCGCCTGCAGGTTCACCGGCGTCGTCACAACCGGAGGACCAAACGCGGGGTTTTCTGGGTTGAAGAACGGATTCGGAACGTAAATCGAACCGATGTTCCCCGCCACTTGGCCAATGCCTACATCGAACGCGAAATGCGGATGATCTTTCTGCGTGACGCGCACGGCGTAATCCAGCGTAGTTGGAATGTGTGCGCTCATCAGCGGATACGATGCCGGATTGCATGCGCCTGCAAGCTCGCACTGGTAGAGTGCCGCGTTCAGCAAGTTGTTCAGATTGACTGAGGTCTTCGGCTCCTGCGTAAATCCCGCCGCGGGCACCGCCACGATACCGTGGCCGAGCGGCAATGGAATGCCCAATCCACCGAAGAAGCGTCCGCCAAATCGCGTGCTCTGGCCGCCAAGGCCGAAGATGTTGCCGTTCGTGGCCTTCCAACCCAGGTTCAGCAGGAACGGCACCGGCTTCTTTGCCCAGGTCTTGGTGACGGCAGCATACACGTCGCCGTTGGTGTACGACTTGTCGGTTCCGGTCAGCATCTTATTGGCCGCGCCGGAGACAAAGTGGTCGCCGGTGCGCAGCACGCCGCCGATCGCGACGCCTGGCATCCACTGGCCGAACTGTCCGTCCTTGAAGATCACGCCCTTGCCGTGGAAGATGTTCATGCCGGAGTAGTTCCACAGGTTGCTCAGGCCCAGCGGCGTAGTCGCGGTCGTGGGCTGCTCTCCATATTGATGAACGCTACGCGTGTAGCCTGCCTCGGCGCGGTTGCGAAAGCCCTCGGTAACGTTGAAGGTCTCAATGTAACCGATCACCGAGGAAGCATCGACGAAATGGAAGCCGACGGCCGGATGCGAGAACGATTGGCCGTTGTCGGTGTAAACCACATATGCAGTCGGCGTGATGAATCCGCCGGTCTGGCCCTCGAGCGTCAGGTATTGCGCGGAAAGCCGCGATGCAGGCAGAGCGCAGAATGCGACAGCGCACAGGAGGAGTTTGAGAGTGGAACGGACGTGCATGTTTTCTCCAACTGGGGCGCGAGCCTCCCTAGGCCCCTGCGCCCCGAAAGGACTTGGGGAATCAACCTCTTGTAACATAAATGGAAGCGATTGTCAGCAACGAACCGTCTCCTGCTCCCGACCCTGACAACGCGGAATGCTGGACCAACGCCGTCTTTAAATTACTCTCAGTTTTCTATTTACGACTCACGGGCAGGCAGTCCCTAAGTCCCTCAGCGCCGTAGCCCCTTAATCCCTAAGTCCCTATTCCCTATTCCCTAGTCCCTGCATTATCCTCACCCCATGCCGCGCGGAGTGTTTATCACGCTTGAAGGCCTCGACGGCTCGGGCAAGACCACGCAGATCAAGCGTCTTGCGGCGTGGCTTGCGCGGCGCAAGCAGGAGCCGGTTCTCTTGCGCCAGCCCGGCGGCACGCCCACCGGCGACCGCATCCGGCAGATCCTTCTCGATTCGCGCTCGAGCGGCGTTGCGCCCATGACAGAGATGGCGCTCATGTTTGCCGACCGCGCCCAGGCCATCGCCGAAATCATTCAGCCGGCTCTCGAAGCCGGCCGCATCGTCGTCTGCGACCGCTTCACCGATTCCACTGAAGCTTACCAGGGCGGCGGACGCGATCTAGGATCGGAAATCGTGCTTGCGATGCACGGCCTCGTCTGCGGTGGACTCGAGCCCGATCTCACCCTTCTGCTCCTGCCCTCGCTCGAAGCCTCGCTGGCTCGCGCGCGCCGCCGCAACGATCGCGTGCATGCCGAAACCGGCTCGAGCGAAGGCCGCTTCGAAGCGGAAAAGGACGCTTTTTTTCGCCGCGTGTGGGAAAAGTACCGCGCGATCGCCGCGCGCGACCGTGATCGCGTTGTGCTCATCGAGGGCGACCTCGGCATTGACGAAGTGCACGAACAGATCATTGAAGCCGTGGCCGAGCGGCTGGTCATGCAAACCCCTAAGGCTTGAATTCGCAGATGTACAGCATTGCTCTTCGGCAACCATGGAGACTCGCCGCCAGCGGCGCAATTACAATCATCCAAGCCCAGAAATCAGGATCCGGAACCACCGGAGCCTGGAATCTTTTCCCGGTGAGGAATCGATGACTCGTTCGATGTTTGTATTGCTTGCTGCCGCTCTCTTCTTGGTTGCATCGCCTGTGCGCGGCCAGTTGACCGCACCCAAAATCGAAGGCCAGATCGACAAGTTGCGCTCGCTGCCCCAGGATAAGCGCCCAGCGGAGACGATACGGCTCGCGCTGGCCACTCAGGCTCTTCCCGCGGGTACGGCCAAGGTGCGCGTGGCCGACGAGCTCTCGCATCTGGTGACCGAAGGCGATCAGGGGGCCGATGCACTCCAGGCCGTCGCGGACGCTCTGGCGAAAGCTCTTGCCGAAACTCCTGTACCCGCCAAGGGCAACGAACCACCGATGCCTTACTTCGATCTGGCGCGGCTGGTCCGCTACTAGCATGTCAACGTGACGCTCAACGATCCCCTCTTTGCAAAGGCCCTCGACACTCTCGCCGCCAACGACGCCGACATCGAAAAGGCCGACTTCACGCTCAAGGATCTGCGCAACAAGCCGTGGACCCTTTCCGAACTGCGTGGCAAGATTGTGTTGGTGAACTTCTGGGCCACGTGGTGTCCGCCCTGCCGCGCGGAAATGCCCAATCTCGACGCCATCTACACGCACTACCAGTCGCAGGGCCTCGTGGTTCTCTCCATCACCGATGAGGATCCAATCAAGGTAAGTCAATTCGTGGGCTCGTGGTATCACCCCGTGGTCCTGATCGATCACGACGGCGCCGTTCACAAGGCTTTCCACATCACGGACATCCCGCATACCTATGTTTTCAATCGCGAAGGCAAACTGGTCGGCATGGGCATCGATCAGTGCACGCAGAAGCAGTTCTTCCGCATGCTAGGGGCGGCCGGCCTGCGGCCGCAATAATGGGCGAAGCAATCAAACTTGCATTTGCGCGATGCTGAAGCATGATCATCCGGCGCAGTCGGCAATGCCTTCAGCGCTGACGCCGCAACCATCAAGCGCCAAAAAGCGAAGCTCGAAGGCGTTGCGAATGCAATTAACGGTTGCCGCCACGGGCGCTGACAGGCCCAAACCACACCTGGCCGGGACGCTCTTCAGCCATTTTCGCTGACTGGCGACCAGTGCGGGTTTTTCGCCGGCGGGTGCCTCTCTCAATACGGCTTCGTAGACGCGGCCCAGCACAACATCCGCCCGGCCCAGCTGCGGGTTGGTGCAAATCGCCTTCTCCAACGGCGTACTCGCCTTATTGCAGTCGAAACTTGCGCGTGGAAGCGGCTCTCGGGCAAGCTCAGGATGAGCGCTGAAATCCGCAGCAACATCGGCATGGCAAATCGACTCCTCAGAGATAGCGAGCGTTCCTTCTTGCCGCGCATATTCATAGTTGCAGAGATACATCTCTTCGTTGAAGCGAGCCGTCTCTTGCGGGGAGAATTTTGGCAAAAAAGTTTGCACGCACTTCTTGATTACGATCGCGGCAAACCGCGCGTCTGCGCTGGATCCCCATTCGCAGGCCGCCAGCCGCGCATACGCTGCCGCACAAGTGCGATCGGCAGTGAGC
>JBAWFY010000248.1:0-2473 GCA_049592335.1 Occallatibacter sp. | reverse complement strand
TTGCTGTACCAGTGCGGATACACGACCGCGTAGGTATCGGGCGCGGAGGCTCCGGCGCCGGCGAGTCCGGGGATGAGGTAAACCACCATGGCGACGGATGCCATGCCGATGACGACCACAAACAAAGCTTTGGTGATGCGATTGTCTGATTGCAGGAAACGAATCATGGACGGATCTAGACCTTCGACTCTCTTGAGGCGCCCGCCGCTCCGACGCCGAAAACAGCGGCAAATCAGCCGCATTCCGGTGGGCCTGCGATGCGCAATTCTCGCTTATTCGCGACTCTGCAATTATAGACGACACGAAAGGACGCCTGGGCTCGACTCACGCGCACGGGCAGTGGCTTCGTTAGAATTCCGGATTTTCGCCCATCCCCGGAGGCACCTGAACCATCCCAGTTAATGAAGGCTGCAAACGCCCTGTAATCTCGTATAACAAATATTATTAACCACGGTTAACTAATTGTGGCATACTGTGGTCAAGAGAGGGCCCGCCCCGTATCCATGTCCACAGACACCATTGCCCGCACTGCGATCGCAGAGCCCTCGCTGCCCGAGGTCCATTCAAGCGTGGGCATCTCGCGCTCGCCGATCTTCTGGCGGCGGCTGCTCGGCTTCGTCGGCCCAGGCTTTCTAATCTCCGTCGGCTACATGGACCCCGGCAACTGGGCTACCGATATTGCGGGCGGCTCGCAGTTCGGCTACACGCTCCTGTTCGTCATCATGCTCTCGAACCTGATAGCGATTCTGCTGCAAAGCCTTTCGCTCAAGCTGGGCGTAGCCACCGAGCGCGACCTGGCGCAGCTATGCCACGAGAGCTACGGGCCGCGGACAAGCTTCGCACTTTGGGTCATGGCTGAGATCGCCATTGCCGCATGCGACCTGGCCGAAGTCATCGGCTCGGCCATCGCACTCGAACTGCTCTTCCACATTCCGCTCTTTTTCGGGGTGCTCATCACCGGCCTCGACGTGCTCGTGATCCTCTTCCTGCAGCGCTGGGGATTCCGCTACATCGAGTCGCTGGTCATCGCGCTGATCGGCACCATCATTGCACTGTTCGGCGTGCAGATGTTCCTCTCGCGGCCCGATTACTGGCCCGCTCTGCACGATCTATTCGTACCGTCGCCGCACATCGTCACCAACCCATTCATGCTCTACATCGCCATCGGCATTCTGGGCGCAACGGTGATGCCGCACAACCTTTATCTGCACTCGTCGATCGTGCAAAGCCGCCGCTACGAGCGCACGCCGGATGGCAAGCGCGAGGCCATTCACATGGCCAACATCGACTCGGCGCTCGCGCTCACCATCGCCCTTTTCGTGAACGCGGCCATTCTCATCGTTGCGGCAGCCGTGTTTCATCGCAGCGGCCACTTTGAGGTCGCGGCTATTCAGGATGCATTCAAGCTTCTGAGCCCGCTTCTCGGCGCGGGCGCGGCGGGCACAATCTTCGCCGTCGCGCTTCTCGCCAGCGGTCAGAACTCATCCATCACCGGAACCCTCGCAGGCCAAGTGGTGATGGAGGGATTCATTCATCTCCGTGTTAAACCGTGGCTGCGCCGGCTGATCACGCGCTCGCTGGCCATCATACCCACAATCATCGTGGTCGCTTTCATGGGCGAACAAGGCACGGAGAAGCTGCTTATCCTGAGCCAGGTGATTCTCTCGTTCCAGCTCAGCTTCGCCGTGATCCCGCTGGTGATGTTTACCGGCGACCGCAAGCGCATGGGCGAGTTTGTGAACGCGCGCTGGCTGCAGGCGCTGGCATGGATGACCGCCGTCGTTATCGTCGTCCTGAATGTCTGGCTGCTGGTTCAGACGGCTCTGGGGCACTGATTTTCCCCTTTTCCCCACTTTAGCGGAGGTAGAAATGCGGCAGAAAAGGGTCAATGGATATCTTTCCCTCCTTTTTCTGTTGTTAATCATGGTTAACGCGCGCGGGCTTGGCGCACAGAGCGGCACGTCCGGCGCCATCTCGGGGACGGTGAACGACGCGAGCGGCGCGGTTGTCGCCAGGGCGTTGGTGACGGCGACGGAAGTCGACACCAAGGCCACCCGCGCCGGCCAGACCGACACCGGCGGGCATTATCTTTTTTCTCAAGTGAATCCCGGGACCTATCGGATCGTGGTGCGGCTTGCGGGCTTTGCCGACGCGGAGTCGGAGCCGACGCCGGTGGGCGTAGGACGCAACGTGGCGCTGAATTTCACGCTGCGCGTGAATTCCACATCGCAAACGGTGGAGGTGACCGCGCAGCAGGGCTTACTGACTCTCGACAATCCCAACACCACCACCACCATCGAAGCCAAGACCATCGAAAACCTGCCCAATCCAGGGCAGGATCTCACATATGTCACGCAATTCGCCCAGGGGGCTTTGATGAATACGGCCGGCTCGTCGAGCGATGCCAAGGCTCCGGGCGGCTATGGCAATGTAGAGTTCAACGGGCTGCCCGCGACCTCGAACGGCTACATCC
>JBAWFY010000247.1:0-2840 GCA_049592335.1 Occallatibacter sp. | reverse complement strand
GTGCCGCGCGACAGGTCTTCGTCCAGCGTGCTCGATTCCAGTGCCAACTGCTCCTCAAATAGTGAGGTGAGCACGATCGCCGCCGCGCCGGCCTCTTCCATGCGGCGAATGTTGTCAATCGACTCGGAAAGCGGCGTGGCTGCGACCACAATCGGGCCGCTGAGCTTCATGCCGAGATACTGCATGGAAAGGTCTGTCATTTTTCACCTCCAGCAGCCGTAGCCGCCAGCTTGGCTTCTGAATTGTTCTCGGGTTTTTCTGGCGGCGCGATGTGCGGCGTCTCGCCGCGGCCCGGCATGGACGCGCGCGCGGAATAGACGCGCCACGCCCGCTCCACGTCGTCCTGGGCCTCGGCCAGCAGCTTCGCAGCCAGCTCCGGATTGCTGCGCGCCAGCATGGTGTAGCGCGCCTCACGATACGCATACTCTTTGAGGCGGATCGAGGGCGACTTCGAGTCGAGCTGGAATGGATTCTTGCCATCCTCGCGCAGCGCCGGGTTGTAACGCATCAGCGGCCAGTAGCCCGACTGCACGGCCAGCTTCTGCTGTTCGAGCCCGTGCACCAGGTCGTAGCCGTGAGCGATGCAGCTTGAATACGCGATGATGATCGATGGCCCCTCGTGCGCCTCGGCCTCCTGAAAGGCCTTGACCACGTGCGTGTCGTTGCTGCCCAGCGCCACTTGCGCCACGTATACCGATCCGTAGCTCACGGCTTCCATGGCCAGGTCCTTGCGGCTGTTCGGCTTTCCGCTGGCAGCAAACTTCGCCACCGCGCCGCGCGGAGTGGACTTCGATGCCTGCCCGCCCGTGTTCGAGTAAACGCCAGTGTCGAGAACCAGCACATTCACGTTCTTCCCCGAGCCGAGCACGTGATCGAGGCCGCCGAATCCGATGTCGTAAGCCCATCCATCGCCGCCCAGGATCCACACGCTCTTGCGCACCAGCGAATCGGCAATCGCCAGCAGATTCTTGGCATCAGAAGAGCTGTTTCCGTCGAGAACGGCACGAAGTGCTTTAACTCGTTCGCGCTGCTGATTGATCTCGGCTTCAGTCTTTTGCTGAGCGCCCACCAGATCGGCTGCAAGCTCCGCGCCGATGGCCGCAGCGAGCCGCGTGACGAGATTCTCAGCAAACGCCTTCTGCTGATCGAGCGCCACCCTCATGCCGAATCCAAACTCGGCGTTGTCCTCAAAAAGCGAGTTCGACCACGTCGGGCCGCGCCCCTGCGCGTTGTGGGTGTAAGGCGTAGTCGGCAGGTTGCCGCCGTAGATCGACGAGCAGCCCGTTGCATTTGAGATATACAGCCGGTCGCCGAACAGCTGCGTGAGCAGCTTTACGTATGGCGTCTCTCCGCATCCCGCGCATGCGCCCGAAAACTCAAAGAGAGGCTGTAGTAATTGCAGGTCCTTCACCTGCGTGTGCGAAACCTTCGCGCGGTCCACTTCCGGCAGCGAGAGGAAGAAATCCCAGTTCTCGCGTTCCGGTTCGCGCAGCGGAGCCTGCGCAGCCATGTTGATGGCCTTCTTGCTGGCGTCGCTCTTGCTCTTCACCGGGCAAACTTCCACGCAAACCCCGCATCCGGTGCAGTCTTCTGGCGCCATCTGCAGCGTGTAGCGCTGCTCTTCCATCCCCTTCCATTTTGGCTTGGCCCACTTGAAAGTCGCGGGCGCCTTATCGCCGAGCTCGGGGCTGTAAATCTTGGCGCGAATCACACCGTGCGGGCACACCATCACACATTTTCCGCATTGGATGCACAGGTCTTTATCCCAAACTGGAATAAACTGCGCAATGTTACGTTTCTCCCATTGCGCCGTACCCGAGGGGAACGCGCCGCCTGCTGGAATCGCGCTCACCGGAATCAAATCGCCCTTGCCCTCTGCAATCTTGCCCAGCACATCGTGCACAAACTTCGGCGCCTTCGATGAAAATGCGCCCGCCAGATCGAATGTCGATGTCGCGGCCTTGGGCAGCGTCACTTTTTCAAGGTGCGCCAGCGCGTGATCGACCGCAGCATAGTTCTTTTCGACCACCGCTTCGCCGCGCTTGCCATAAGTCTTCTTGATGGCCTTCTTGATTTGCGCGATCGCTTCATCCTTCGGCAGCACGCCGCTGATAGCGAAGAAGCAAGTCTGCATAATCGTGTTAATGCGCGTGCCCATACCGGCTTCGCGCGCCACCTTGTAGCCGTCGATCACGTAGAACTCGATCCCTTTGGCGATCATCTCCTGCTGCATCGTGCGCGGCAGCTTGTCCCAAACCTCGGACGCCGAATACGGCGAGTTGAGCAGGAACACCGCGCCCGGCACCGCTGCTTCCAGCACGTTCATCTTTTCCAGGAAGCTGAAGTTGTGGCAGGCTACGAAGCTTGCCTTCGTGATCAGGTAGGTCGACCGGATCGGGTTCGGCCCGAAGCGCAGATGCGACGTCGTCATCGAGCCCGACTTCTTAGAGTCGTAGACAAAGTAGCCCTGCGCATAATTCGGCGTTTCGCTGCCGATAATCTTGATGGAATTCTTGTTCGCACCCACCGTGCCATCCGAGCCCAGCCCGTAGAACAGCGCGCGCACCGTCTTCGCGTCCTCGGTCGAAAACTCCGGATCGTAATCCAAACTTGAGTGGCTCACGTCGTCGTTGATGCCGATGGTGAAACTCTTCTTTGGGGAGGGCTTTTTCAATTCGTCCAGAACGCCCTTGACCATGGCAGGCGTAAATTCCTTCGATGAGAGTCCGTAGCGTCCGCCAATGACCCTCGGAATAGAGAAGGGCAGACTTGAGGCGTTCTCGGCCAGCACCGTCACAATGTCCTGGTAGAGAGGCTCGCCTGCGCCGCCGGGTTCCTTG
>JBAWFY010000246.1:0-3630 GCA_049592335.1 Occallatibacter sp. | reverse complement strand
GGGCACGGACCAGCAAGAGCCGCTTGTTTCAATCCACGCGCCCCGCGTGGGGCGCGACGGGTGAGCGGCACGGCAGGCAACGGCGTGACTGTGTTTCAATCCACGCGCCCCGCGTGGGGCGCGACGCCGTCGACGAGATCATTCGCACCTATGGCGTGGTTTCAATCCACGCGCCCCGCGTGGGGCGCGACAGTGAACGCACGCAAGAGCAAGCCCCCGTTTTGATGTTTCAATCCACGCGCCCCGCGTGGGGCGCGACGGCGGACAGTCTAAATCTCTGTCACGCTTGTGGTTAGTCTGGCATATACGCGGACCCGTGACAAGTGCCATGACACTCCAAGATATGAAGGCCCGGACTGCGGTGAAATGCCTCCGCACCATCGGCTTAGCTTCCGCGCGAACCTGGCAGAGAATGCGTGATCGCTTGAGGTCCGCGCGAAGAGGGGGCATGAATTGGAGAAAGTTCTAGCCTGGGGAATCGTCAGAGGATCAGCGGACCCTCGGGGTCGTAGGCTGGCTTTGCACCTACGTGCTCGACACGGCCTTTCCAGTTGTTACCGAGGAAATAAAAGCGCAGGCTGTCTTCCTCCGCATCCGCCACGGCGACGAGCGCGGCGCGAAATGCCACCCACTGGGCGGCATCAACCAGACACTCGAAGACCGAGTTCTGGACGCGTTGTCCGCGATCCAGACAAAGGCGTGCAACGCGGCGCAGACGGCGTTTTCCTGCCTCCGTTCGCGTACCGACATCGTAACTAACCAGGACAAGCATCGTCTATCACCCCTGACAGTCTATTTCCAGAGAAAGGCGGGGTAAGCATCGAGTCCGCCGCGCAGATGGCGCGCAAGGATCAGTGATTGCACGTATGGGATAAGGCCGAGCGGGATTCGCTCCTCAATGAAGGGATGCTCAACTTCTTCCTGCTTCCGCGCCTGCCACGCCGCGATGATGTTCTTGCGAGCCTTTTCTTCAAGAAGGATTCCACCGCCTTCCTGCTCAAGAAAGTCCTCGCACTGCAACTGACGCCGGTTGATGAGCGTGAGAGCGAGGCGGTCCGCAATTGGCGCGCGCAACTCTTCCATCAGGTCGAGCGCGAGACTTGGCCGGCCAGGACGGTCGGTATGGAGAAATCCCACCGCGGGATCAAGACCGACGCTCTCAAGCGCAGACTCTACATCGTGGCGCAGGAGCGCATAGATGAATGACAAAAGCGCGTTCACGCGGTCGCGAGGCGGCCGTCTGGTGCGGCCTGAGAAGCTGAAGGCTTCCTTGTCGCCGACGACCATAAGATCGAAGACGGAGAAGTAGAGTTGCCCGGCCATGCCTTCGTGGCCGCGAGCCTCGTCGATCGAAGGGGCCTTCATGGACTCTGTTCCTTCCAGGGTCAACTTATCCGCAACGGTTCTGAGTGCTTCCTGATCGTCGGGAATTGAGGATTCGCGCGCGGCACGAAGTAGCACGATGCGGCTGTTGGCAATCTTTGCTGTTACGATGGACCGAACGATGGGCAGTGCGATCTCTTCTTTATCTGCGGCGCGGTATTGTTCCCGGCGCAGAAGAACATTGCCGGAAACCGACCCCTGAACCCGCGCCAGAAAACGGCCCTGCTCGGTGAGGTATGAAATGCCAACGCCATGTTCACAGCAGAGCGCAAGTACGGGCGGCGAGCAGGAGACACGCCCCCAGCACACCAATCCTTCGATGGTGTGGACGGGGAGACGCAAGCGGGTTTCGTCCTCAATTTTGACCGCAATCGTTTCCCCGTCTCGGTGGAGATAGGCTCCCTGCGTGGTGACGTGCAACGTATTGAGCAGTTTTCGCATGGTGAGTCACGCCGGCAGTTGAAGAGCTTGGCGCTGTAGCCGGTTCCACCGGGTTCGAATGGTGGATTCAGCGGTGGCGTTGGGTAGACAGATGTTAATGAGCGAACAGTTCTGGCAGTAGTCCCCTGGCTTAGCAGGCGGAGTTTCCCGGGACCGGTAGAGGCGATGCATCTCAGTTGCTAGCGTTTCCGTTCGGGCGCGGAGTTGGGGTGAAAATTCTACTTCGAGTCGGCGGCGCGGCTCGCCATAAAAAATGGCGCCGCGCGGGACCGGTTGGCCTAGCATTTCTTCAAGACCAAGCGCCTGCGCGCAAAGCTGGACCAGGTCGCAATCGTCCGGTTTACGCCGGCCGCGTTTGTATTCGACTGGAAAGGGCTCCGGACGAAACTCGACGACATCCGCGCGGCCGGTGAGGGCGAGGCGACGGCAGGCTAGCGGAAGACCGCGAACTGTGCGAAGATCATGCCGCCGCGACTGCCCCGGAAGGTCAGCTTTCTCATGGAGAAGCCGACCCTCCGAGGTGAGGCGGTTCTCTGCCCATGCCTGCTCAAGGTGGATCAAGGCCCACTGACGTGGACAAAAGGCAAGATGCTGCAGTCCGCTCAGTGGCAGAGCGTTCTCGGATTCCTGCTCAGTTAAGAGATCAGAAGCCGTCGATTTCTTCTGGAGTGAGTCCATCGAGGTTCTCCAGGGCATAGGTTCCGTCCGGGTCCACCTTGAGCGTTCCGTGAACCCGTGCTGAGGAGTACTGGCCGGGCTTGCTCGAATGCTTCCACCAGAAGACCTTGAGCACGCGCATAGTGCCCTCCGGCCGCGCCGAAGATGCGTCGTTTTCAAAGAGTCTCGGAAGATTGGCCTTGATAGCCTCGGCATCTGCATCGCTGAAGCCAGTGCGTTCGGCCAGTTGCGGGTTCATGCTGCCGAAGAAGACGTAGACGGCGTTGTCAACGCGGTGCTTCATGCCCATAGTGTCCGAACCACGCTTGGTGCCGTCGCCCTCGCCCGAGACACTCTTCGTGATCTGCGTGCTGGTGACATCGACCGGCGCGACGCTGAAGGCGGACTGCACCGTGACAGGGCCGCGGATGGGGATGGAGACACCTGTATCGCCGCCGCTATCGTCATCCGAATCAGCTTTTTTCTTCTTCGAAGATTTCATGGCGAATAACTGGCCGAAAGCGCGGACGTCGAGCCATTTCTCGCTGGCTTTCTTTGCAGTCTCCGGACCACCGAAGTCCTTGCCCAAGACCTTGATAGCGCGGTCCTGCAGGCTGGTGGCGCCGTCATTCTTGCGGTCGTCGGACTGAACGAAGATCGCGGCGCCGCTTTCCTGCAAGCGGTCGCGGAGCTTTCGCTTGAGGCAGACGTCCGAAATCTCGCCAAGCCCGTTGTAGTCGGTGCGAGGCCGATTGCCGTTGAGCGGATCGCCATTCGGATTGGCGTGGTTCACCCGGAGAATGACGGCGAAATCAATCTTGTTGGACAGGCAGTTCACTGGTTGTCTCCTTCTTCGGGCGTGGATTCGGGTCCAGCATGGTTAGAGTTGTCCTTGCGCGGCTTCAGGGCTTCACGCTGGCTGTGAAAGCCGAGCAAGAACTCGCCGGAGAGCGGACGAATGTCCAGAAAGGCGCTCTCCCCGCCGCTGGTTTCAAACAGTGCGTAGACAGCGTCGATGAGGCTCTGTCGACGTTGCAGGGCAGCAGCACGACTCGAACGCAGTTGCGCGATGTACGGGGTCAACTGAAGCTCGATCGTGCGCCAAGTACTATACGGATGGTCGGCAAAACGCTGCATGAGACGCGCGGC
>JBAWFY010000245.1:0-2741 GCA_049592335.1 Occallatibacter sp. | reverse complement strand
GGTCGGGCCCGAAAGTCCCCTTGGCCACCGTGCCCGCAATGGTGTGGCAGTTCATGCAGGCTTCGGTTTCAAAGATGTGCCGGCCGGCGGCCACGGAAGCATCCTGTGCTCCCGGCCGCTGCTGGTTTTTCGCCCATGCGTCGAACTGGCGGGGCGTGTCGACATACACGCGAATCAGCATTTTGGCGTGTTCGATACCGCAGAACTGCGCGCACTGGCCGAGATAGAGGCCCGTGGCTTGCGGATCGATCCACATTTGGTTGGGGTGGTTGGGAATCAGATCGGTTTTGCCGCCAAGCTGCGGCACCCAGAAGCTATGGTCCACGTCGGCCGAAAGCAACTTGAGGTAGGTCGGCTCCGGGTTGGAGCTTGCGCTCACCGGTACATGCAACTCATTCGCCGTTACGATGCCCAGCTTGGGATAACGAAACTCCCACCAGAATTGGTGCCCAACGACGGTGACGTCGAGTGCGGATTTGGGTTCGGGCGCGTCCTGAATAGCAAAGATGATGCGCGCCGTGGTGAGAAAGAGAACCACGACAATGAGCACCGGGATGACTGTCCATGCCAGTTCCACTTGCACGCTGCCGTAAATCTGTGCCGGTTCGTGCTGCGCGTCCGAATCGCGCGCACGGAACTTGATGATGACGAAGGCCAGCAGCCCGCCGACCACCGCAAAGATGGCCCCGGTAATCAAAAGCACGAAGAGCGAAAGGCCGTAAATCTCATGCGCCGGAGTGGAAGCTGGAGCCCATATGCTGGGCGTTGCCTGTGGGCCTTGTGCAAAGACCTGCGCCACTCCGGCGCAGACCAGGGCAAGAAGAGAGAGTCGCGATCGAATTGAGGAATAACCGCTCATAATGTGTATAAGCCTTCGCGATCCGGTCACGGCTTTTGACCAGGACAGCAGACACCGGTCGGACAGCCAGGCCAGCAAGACTTGCATTCGAACTGTTGGGCGGCTGTTGTCTATTTGTGGATGAACTCGCCGGTCAATTACGTGCTTCCCGCTGTGATAGAAAATGCACTTTGTCGTTCCTCTTTATGCCACCTGTGCACGAGTTGCTTGCGCAGGCCGAGAGCCTCGAGTTTTACTCAAGTGCGATTACGCCACATCTGACAGGCGAAAAACAATTGAACGATGGTGTCGGATAGACTTTAGTATCAAGGAGCCGAGAAAGTTGCGACGGCCGCGGAAACTCTACTCAGACTTCTCGTCGTTCTTCAACCAGGAGTTTGCGTTGCAGCGGTGGATGGGATGAAGGCAGGAATTGGATTTAGAGGATAGCCAAGGCGCTTCCACTCATCAAAGCCGCCGCGCAGAGGCCGCACCCGCTCGATTCCCAGCTGATGGAGCTGCATGGCGGTTTTGGCCGAAGTCGCCTCGCTGGGGCAGGTACAGTAAAGCACGATATCGCGATCACGTGGAATCTCTTTGTTACGCGCGGTCAGAGCCTCGGGCGAAATGGCGTGTGCGCCGGGCAGGGTGAATGGATCGGCAAGAACCTCAAGGGGATGGCGCAGATCGACGATGTAGACATCTTCACCGGCCTCGACTCGTTTTTTCAGTTCGTTCGGCTCCACGCGCGCGGCTATCAGGCCTCTTAAGAACTTTTGCCGGCGATGGATCCGCCGGAGGAGCAGGGCAAGAACGCCAAGAGCAAGCAGGACCCCGGAAAACCGCCCCACCCAGTTCAGCACATCGGGGTTGCGCTTGATCAAATCGCCAAAGAATCGACCGGCGAAGAGTAGCGCTCCCGCCCACAGCGTGGCGCCGATTCCATCGAAGAGCAGAAACGGCACAACGCCTACACCGTGAACTCCGGCAGCGGGAGGACCCAGCGTAGCCAATCCGGGAACAAACTTCGCAAACATGAGTGCGGGGGCGCGACGCCCACCATGCGTGTCCTAAATGCGGCGGACGCAGTCGGCTGGTTGGAGCGAAAGCTTGCAAAACAACCGGAGTACTCTGTTGCCGAACTTGCGCCCAATGAAGAACCAGATAGTGTCCGCGATAAGCGAGGCAGCCACGGCAAGGAGCCATGCGAAGAGAAGGCTGAACTCATGTTCGGCCGATAGAGCTCCAGCAGCCAGAATGCCGGGTGTTACCGTGAGCGGGACGCCGAACTGATCCACAAGGACCCAGGCGAAGAGAAGAAAATAACCGTAAGTTAGCAAAATGTGTATCGGTAAGGCCATCGTGAGCTTCCTGTCAATCGCCGATGCGGTAACTTGAGACCGTTAGTCGCCCGGAGAAGCCAGCTCGGTGACGTCTGGCTAAGCATAACTGCTCTCGGCAAGAACATTCCGGCCATAACGAGAGTGAAATCCACGGATGATTCCGCGTCGCCTCGGACACTTAATACAAAAGATGTTGAAAGCGTGTTTGGGTTTCTAAGTCTGTTTTTTTGCGCAACTCAGTCTCAAGTGAAAAGAACCGACACCTCCGCGGCGATCGGACGAATCTAGCTTGCTTTGGCAAATCGGCGGGGCCGATTCGACTAGATCGCTTCGCGCCGCATCGAAGAGTTTTACTGTCACGCGGGAGTCGCAGGTTGGACGGTCAGTGGATGAAAGAACTCGATACTTAGGTATGGGCAATACCATCGTCCGATTGTTTCGTGTTCTCGTTTCTGATGTGATCAATTCGTCGCGGCCCAGCTAAGCGGGCCCTTCGGTTCAAACGTGCCCAGCTTGTGCTTCGACAGGCTACAACCGGTCTCATAAATGGCTATGCATCG
>JBAWFY010000244.1:0-15166 GCA_049592335.1 Occallatibacter sp. | reverse complement strand
GCTCTACGAGGGCCACTGGGAGTTCCTAGGGCGTGTCGCGGCCAAACTGAATCAGCTAGGCATCGATCCGGCCACGCTGCCGCAGCGCCACGGAATGTTCAACCTGATCGCGTTTATTGGCATCATGCTGGTGACCGTGGTGCTGGTGATCGGCATGAAGGAATCGGCTAACTTCAACTCTGTCATCGTCGCTTTGAAGGTTACAGTGCTCGTGATCTTCCTGGTGATCGGCATAGCCACGCTGGTGAAGCATCCTGAGCTGCCACGCGTGAACTGGGTGCCGTTTCTGCCGCCCAATACGGGAGCTTTTGGAGCATTCGGATGGTCGGGTGTGCTGCGCGGGGCGGGAGTGATCTTTTTTGCGTATATCGGTTTTGACGCCGTCTCCACGGCAGCGCAGGAGGCGAAGAATCCCAAACGCGACATGCCCATCGGCATTCTCGGCTCGCTCGTGATCTGCACCATCCTTTACATCCTGGTTGCGCTCACTCTCACCGGCCTGGTGAATTTCAGGTTCCTCAACGTTCCGGATTCGCTTGCCGTAGGCATTGACGCAACGGGAGTGAAATGGGGCAGTCTCTTGGTCAAATTCGGGGCACTCGGAGGCCTGACTAGCACCATGATTGTGATGCTGCTGGGGCAGAGCCGCGTGTTCTATTCGATGTCGAAGGACGGCTTGCTTCCGCCTCTATTCAGCTATGTGCATCCTAAGTTCCGCACTCCGTGGATATCGTCGATTACTGTCGGACTGGTCGTCGCGCTCTTCGCTTCGACTCTGCCGCTGGACAAGCTTGGCGAAATGACAAGCATCGGAACGCTTCTGGCGTTCATAATCGTCTGCGCGGGTGTGATGGTGCTGCGCAAGCGCAGTCCGGAATTACGGCGCCCCTTTCGCGCGCCCTTCATGCCGTGGACACCCATTCTCGGAATTGGGATCTCGTTGGCCATGATGCTCGGCTTGCCGCTGGAGACCTGGGTGCGGCTGGTGATCTGGCTGGTTGTTGGGCTGCTGATTTATTTCACCTACTCGCTCAGGCACAGCAAGGTGCAGCAGATGAAGAACGCACAAGCGGCGGACTGAGAGCGGCGAGAGTTTAAGCGTGAAGAAAGACGGCCTCCCGATGCGGGAGGCCGTCTTGCGTGGAGAGACTCGAAGAAAACCCGTCGGCGAATGCGGTCTACGCCGTGGTTTGCGCGCAAAAGGCGTCGAAGGCTCGCATCAGCTCCTCGGCGATGACTTGCGCGGTAGACTGCTCAATGACGGCGCGCGGCATGAAGTAGACGAGCTTGCCGTCGCGCATTAAGGCCACCGAGGGAGAGCTTGGCGGATGGCCTTCAAAGTAGTTGCGGGCGCGATCCGTGGCTTCGCGGTCCTGCCCGGCAAACACTGTGATCTTGTGATCGGGCGGATTTTGCGAGTTGGCAAGTGCGAGGCGGATGCCGGGACGAGCTTTACCGGCTGCGCAACCGCAGATGGAGTTGACGACGACGAGCGTGGTTCCCGGCTGGGCGAGCGCAGCATCGACGTCCTCGGACGTCCGGGCTTCGTTGAATCCCGCGCGCACCAGTTCTTCGCGCATGGGAATCACCATCAGTTCTGGATACATGTTCACCTCCGGCGAACGGCTGAACCGCATGCTTGGAACCTCGGTTCGTCAGGCGGGGCCGTGCCATGTTGTTTCACCGTTACCGGCCCCCAAACACAGCAGACGGCTCCAGTGACGGGAAAGTTGCCTGGAGATATTCTACGGGACTGCGGCGCGCCGGGCTATAGCTGCGCGTGCCTCCTAGGTTGTATCGACAAATCGGACATTCGGCTATGGAGTTTGCGTGGTGCGGTAGTCTTGTTCTTTGAAGATTCAGGAGAATATCGCGTTAGCGCCACTGACGACCCTCGGCATTGGAGGGCCGGCGCGATGGTTTATCCGCGCTGAAAGCGAGGCCGAGGTCGCCGAGGCGTGTGCCTGGGCGCGCGAGAGCAGTGTGCCGCTGTTTGTGCTGGGCGGAGGAAGCAACGTTCTGGTTGCCGACGCGGGATTCGATGGGCTGGCGCTGCACGTGGCAATCCAAGGCATCGAACTGGACGGCGAACTGTTGCGCGCAGGCGCCGGAGCCTCGTGGGACAACTGCGTTGAGCAGGCCCTTGGAGCAGATTGTGCTGGACTGGAATGTCTCGCCGGAATTCCCGGAACGGTGGGCGGAACGCCGGTGCAGAATGTGGGCGCGTACGGGCAGGAAGTGGCCAGCGTTGTCGAGCGCGTGCGTGCCTTCGACCGCGAGGCCGAGAAGTTCGTCGAGTTTTCCAACGCAGAGTGCAGATTTGCCTACCGTAGGAGCCGGTTCAACATGGTGGACCGGGGCAGGTTCGTGGTGACGCGCGTGGATTACCGGTTGCGGCGAGGCGGTGAACCGGCGTTGACATACGCCGATCTCAAAGCGCATTTTGCCGCATGGAAGACGAAGCCGTCGCTTCCTGAAGTTGCAGAGACGGTACGCGGGATTCGCAAAAGCAAAGGCATGCTGCTGGTCGATGGCGATCCCGATTGCCGAAGCGCGGGGAGCTTCTTCAAGAATCCTTCGGTTACGCCGGAGGTTGCCGAGCGCGTGCGAAGGTATGCCGCCGATGCCGGCGTTCCGGTGCGTATGTTCGCCGCCGATGGCGGGCTTGTGAAGATTTCCGCCGCGTGGCTCATTGAGCAGGCGGGATTCAGCAAGGGCTACGCGCTGGGCGCGGCGGCAATTTCGTCGAAACATACGCTGGCGCTCGTCAATTACGGTGGCGCGACAGCGGCGGAGATTCTGGCATTGGCGGAAAAGATTCGAGCGGCTGTCGGAGTGCGGTTTGGGATTAGGCTGGAAATGGAGCCGGAGCGGGTAGGTTTTTGTACTTAGCTGAGAGCTGGCGGCTGAGCGCGATCCGCACATCACTTCATCAACCGTATCGCAATCCGTTCGCGTTCCGCGGCCAGGACTTCAGCGGCAGGGCCGAGTGCCGCTTTGCGGCCTTCGCGTAGGAGCAGGACTTCGGCGCTCGTGGCCAATGCATCGGTTGCATCGTGTGTGGCCATGACGGCCTGAATGCGATTTTCTTTCAACCATACTTGCAGGCGCTCGAGAAGTGCATCGCTTGCCGTGCCGTCGAGCGCGGAGAAGGGTTCGTCGAGAAGCAGGAGCCGCGGTGCGGGCGCGAGCGCGCGGGCGAGGGCCACGCGTTGCGCTTCGCCGCCGGAGAGGTGCTGCGCACGGCGCGGCGCGAGAGGGGTTGCGGCAACCAGGGCAAGCATCTCTTCGACACGCGCGGCGCTGGGGACTTCGCGCAGTCCATAGGCCACATTGGCCGCGACGGTAAGGTGAGGGAAGAGCGCGGGCTGCTGGGCAACGAGTGCGGTGCGGCGGCGTCCCGGCGCGAGATGGTGCCCCGCTGCGGCATCCGTCAGTAGGTTCTCGTCGAGCGCGATGCGGCCGTGCGTGGGGCGGTCGAGACCGGCAAGCAGACGGAGCAGAGTGCTTTTGCCCGCGCCCGAGGGGCCGAAGATCACGGTCCAATCGGAGGCGAACGCACACTCCACCTGAAGATGGAAGCTGCCGCGGCGCGCGTCTAGCGAGAACTCAAGCATGTTCCGGCGGCACTCCGCGCTTTTGCGCTTTGGTGGCGATCCAGCGCCTTTGCGTTTGGGAATAGATCAGTGCAAGGGCCAGGACGCTCATGCCGAGCAAGATGGCGGCGGTGCGGTTGGCGGCGGCGTAGTCGAAGTTCTCTACCTGGTCGTAAAGCACGATCGAGAGGGTGCGCGTCGAGCCGGGAATGTCGCCGCCGAGCATAAGAACGACGCCGAACTCGCCGATGGTGTGCAGAAAACTGAGCACGACGGCTGCGAGAAGCGAGCGCCGCGCGAGAGGGACGAGAATGCTCGTAACCAGGCGCACAGGACCGGCGCCGAGCAGTCGCGCGGCATCGACGAGAGCTGTATCGACTGAGCCGAAGCCGGCGACCAGAGGCTGCACGGCGAAGGGAAGGCTATAAATGACCGAGCCGACGACCAGGCCATTAAAGGAGAAGGCGAGCGGATGGCCGAGAAGGGTTGCGATGCCACGGCCGATTGCAGTGCGTGGGCCCAGCAGGACAAGCAGGAAGAAGCCGAGCACTGTGGGCGGCAGAACCATGGGCAGCGTGGCCAGCGCTTCGAGCGCGGCGAGCCAGCGGCCGCGGCCCAGCACCAGCAGCGCCGCGAACGGCACGGCAATGGCGAGGAGAATCGCGGTGGTGACCGCGGCCAATCGAAGTGAGAGTGCGAAGGCTTGCCAGTCCATTGCTTTCATCAACAGAGTAACGGGCGGGAGTGGGGATTCCCAATGGTTTTGCAAGAAGGGCAAGTGGAGGAGTGAAGGAGTGAAAGGTGGGGGCCATGGATTCCCACCCATTTCGGTCGCCGCGGCGACCGAAATGGGTGGGCACAGGATCTCATTTTCAGATTCTGCGCTGAAGACTGTTACTTCACGGGCGAAAGACCGCCCTTGGCCAGTTCCGTCTGTACCGCGGGCGACAAGAGAAAATCGAGGAATTTGTGCACCGCCGCGCGCTGCTTCGTACTGCTGACGATCGCCGCGCCCTGCTCGATGGCCGGATAGAGGTCGCGCGGGATAACGAAGTATTCGCCGTCAGCGCTCAGGCGTGGAGTAAGCGCGGAGGTGAGCGAAATGAGACCGGCGTCGGCGTTAGCCGAGTCGACGAACTGCGCGGCCTGGGCGATGTTCTCCGCCGTCACGATGCGCGGCTTGAGCGTGTCGTAAAGATTGAGGCTCTTGAGTGCAGCGACGGCAGCGCGGCCGTAGGGTGCGCGATCGGGATTGGCAATGGCGAGGCGCTTCAAGGCAGGCGAGCGCAGCAGATCGAGTGACGGAGGAGACAGATGCAAGTCTTTGCGCTCCCAGAGCACCAGTGTCCCTTTGGCGTAAGTGATAGGCGTACTTGAATCGGCGGAGCCGGCGGCATCGGCGAGTCCCGCGTCAATAAGGCGCTTAGGGTAGCTCAAGTCGGCGGAAAGAAAAAGGTCGAAGGGCGCGCCGTTTTCGATCTCTGTGGTGAGCATGGCCGAGGCCTGGCAGGTGGCCTCGGCGTGAATGCCAGTTGCCTGCTCGAATTGCGCGAGGATAGGCGGGAGGACAGGCTGAAGGTCGGCGGCGGCGGCGATGTGGAGAGGAGCTTGCGCGGCGACGGGGGCGGCGAACAGGCATGCGATGACTGCGGCGAACAACGGCTTCAACATGGGCGGCAGGCTCTCCATCCACAGCAGGAATCACCGTACGCTGATAGGCTAACACTAGAGAAACTATGAACGATCATTTGCATCAGTTGCGCTGTTTTGGGTGCGGGAGCCGCATAGCGGGCGCGGAGGCGCGACCCGATTTCCGCTGCGCCGATTGTGGAGAACTGTTCGAAGTGGAGTACCCCGGCTGGGCACAGCGCGGAGGCCACGACCGGCCGAATCCTGGGGCTTTGAAATGGCTGTGGCGGGAACGGCGCTGCTCGGGCGAGGCACTGGATGAATCGGGCGTGTGGCGCTTCCGCGAGCTGCTGCCGATTCTCGAGAATTTTGGCAACGCCGTGTCGCTGCGTGAAGGCAACACGCCGCTCTACAGGCTGCCGCGCGCAGAGAAGGCGTTGGGTCTCGATCGCATCTTTGCCAAGCACCAGGGCATGAATCCGACCGGGTCGTTCAAAGACACCGGCATGACGGCCGCGCTCAGCGTGGCGCGCGAGCGGGGATTCGAGTGGGTGGCGTGCGCGTCGACGGGGAACACGTCGGCGGCGATGGCGGCCTACGCGGCGCGCGCGGGAGTGCGCAGCCTGGTGTTGATTCCCGAAGGCAAGATCGCCTGGGGTAAGCTTTCGCAGGCAATGGACTACGGCGCTGTGACTTGCCAGTTGAAGACCGACTTCGACGGTTGTCTGAAGGTGCTGACCGAAATCGTGAAGCAGGAGCCGATTTACCTACTGAACTCGGTCAATCCATACCGGCTGGAAGGCCAGAAGACGCCAGCCATCGAGATTGCCGAGGCGCTCGATTGGAATGTTCCCGATCACCTGATTGTGCCCGGCGGCAATTTGGGCAATAGCTCGGCGCTTGGCAAGGGCTTTCGCGAAATGCGCGAGCTAGGCCTGGTGGCGCGCCTGCCGAAGATTTCGGTGATCCAGGCGGCGGGCGCGAATCCGCTGGTGCAGAGCATCGCCGCGCACAAAGGCTCGAAGCTGGAACCCGTGGAAGCGCATACGCGCGCCACGGCGATTCGCATCGGCAATCCCGCTTCGTGGCGCAAGGCCGCAAAGGTGATTGAAGAAAGCGGCGGCTGGTGCCTGGATGTGACGGAGGCTGAGATTGCCATTGCCAAGGCGGAGATCGGCGCCGAGGGACTCGGTTGCGAGCCCGCCTCGGCCGTGACGCTGGCGGGTTTGAAAAAGCTGCGCGCACGGGGCGTGGTGCAGCCGGGCGAGACGGTGGTTCTGGTGCTCACGGGACATACGCTCAAAGACGCCGATTACACCATCGACTTCCATCGCGGAACGCTGCTCAGCGATGAGGAGAAGAAGGGACTCGAGGCGGAGATCGAGCTGCTGCGACGGAACGCGATCACGCTCGATGCCACGCCGGCTGCGGTTCTGGCCGCTTTAAAGGGCCAAGTAGGATGAGCGACAAAGGAACGATGCGCGGAATCCAGCTCCGCCTGCCTGCAACCTCAGCCAATCTCGGTCCCGGATTCGACGCCGTGGCCGTAGCTCTCGATTTCGCTTTGGAGATCGAGGCTGAGGCGGCGCAGGAGTTTTCCATTGTGGCTACAGGCCGCGACGCGGACCGCTGCGGCCGGCTCGAGGACAACCTGATTCTCGAAATCTACAAAGAACTGCTTGGGGCCAATCAAAGGCCCGTCGTGCCGCTGGCGCTCAAAATGACGAACGAGATTCCGCTTGGCATGGGATGCGGATCGTCCGCTGCAGCCCGGCTGGCGGCGATTGCGCTCGCCTCGCATTTCGGGCAACTGGGCTGGGACACGGACCGCGTGCTCAAAGAGGCGTATGCGCTCGAAGGGCATCCCGACAACGTGGCGGCGTGCTGGCTGGGTGGATTTGTGAGCGCCGTTTGTGAAGGCAGGCGCGTGCACGTTGCGCGTGTCGATCCGCCGGAGGCGTGGCGAGCCATTGTGGCGCTGCCCGCCGAGCCGCTTGCGACCAGTAAAGCGCGCGCCGTGCTGCCCGCGACGCACGCGATGGAAGATGTGGTCGCCAATTTGCAGTCGGTTTCAGTGTTGGGGTTGGCATTCGCCCAGGCGCGCGGCGATCTGCTGCGCCTCGCCATGAGCGACCGCATTCATCAGCCGCATCGCGCGCAGTTTTGCACATTGTTGCCTCTCCTGCTTCCGCTCGCCGGTGACAGCGGAATTCTAGGAGTCGCACTGAGCGGCGCGGGGCCGGCGGTTCTCGTCGTTGTCGAGAGCGAGACGAAGCTGAGCGCGGCGGCTGCGGCGATCGAAAGAGCGACAGAGAATCGCGTGACGGCCGAGCTGATCTGCTGCCGGTTTTCGCGTATTGGGGCCAGTCAAACCATTGATGCGGAACAGCTTCGGTGATCGCAATACATCGTCAAAGCTGATTGATGTAAGCGTTATCAAGAAGGGAATCCGATTGATAATTTAGATACTCACCATTCGGCGGTAGTGTATTCCCCCTCCGTGTTATTACTCCAGCCGTTACCTAAGATTGCTTGCTATTTAGCGATGAAAACAATACATTCGCATCCGTGAGCAGTTCTGGGGGAGGGCTGCTCTAGCGCCCGAGGTCCTTCAAGGATCCGGGCGCTTCTATTTGCGCGCAAGGTTGTCCGACTGGCGATCCGAAGCGCTTTCCCAAGCCCCGATCGCGACTTCATTCCAAAACAATCGAAGATTCCGCGGCGAGTGGATCGAGAGTCAGCTTGCGACTTTCGCACCGCTGACGCATCGGATACTTGTTGGGTTTCCTGTAAAATAGCGGGTGCGGGATTCTTAGAGGAGGATCATGGCTGGACAGGGTGTTCTGGAAGTGAACGACGCGAATTTCGACCAGGAGGTGCTGCAGAGCGAGCAGCCTGTGCTGGTGGATTTCTGGGCTGTGTGGTGCGGCCCATGCAAGGCGATCGGCCCCATCGTAGAAGGTGTAGCTTCAGCTTACGAAGGCAAACTGAAAGTGGCGAAGATCAACGTAGATCATAACGGCTCGACACCGTCGCGCTACGGAATTCGCGGCATCCCGACGCTGCTGTTTTTCAAAGGCGGAAAAGTTGCCGACCAGATCGTAGGTTACGTGCCGCAGGATGTGATCGAAGAGAAGGTGCAGCGGCTGCTGGCATAAAATCGATACCGACATTCGCCAAGATAGAAAAATGAGACGAGAGGCCTGAGGCACTCGTTCATTCTCAAGCCGTCAATTGACATCAACCGAAGGCTCGGGCACAGTGCCCGGGCCTTTATTGTGTTTGGCTAACCGCGGCCGCGGAACTGGATGATGCGCCGGCGATCTCGTTTGCTGGGCCGGTGTGTGGGTACGGGCGCGAACTGCTGCATCGCCTTGCGCTCTTCAGCGACGCTGAGACGGGCTGCGCGGCTGGCCTCGGTTTCGCGATAGAGAGTCTGTGCCACGGAGGCCGGACCGCGGATCTGGCTCACGCCCAGAACTTCGACCTCGAATCGGCCTGCGTCGTTCTCGATCTTCAGCAGATCGCCGGGATGGACATCGCGCGCGGGTTTCGCGCGCAAGCCATGCGCCTCGATACGGCCAAGATCGCAGGCGCGCGAGGCCATGGCGCGCGTTTTAAAAAAGCGCGCCGCCCAGAGCCATTTGTCCATGCGAACGGATTCGAGAGGTGAACCGGGCGTCGTCATCGCAGACCGTTCGTTTCCTTGCCAGTGCTCGCGATGCAAGATGAAAGCCGCGCGGGGGAAACGCGGACGTTAGTTTCGGTGCTCTGTCTTCCAGATATACAGATGCTCGGCATCGCTCGACGTGGCCACGGTCATGCCGCGCGAACGAGTGGCGCGGTTGAGAGCGGCGCGGATGTTCTCCTTGGAGTCCGGCAGCGCCTCAAGGGGAATCTTCAGCGCATTTCCCGGTCTTAGGTGATCGATGTCAGCCAGAATCCGGGTAATGATCCGTTTATGCTTGCCGTCGCGACCCTTGGGGACATCGTCCTGCAGGATCGACTCAAAGCCATCGTTTCTCTCACGATCCTTTTTCATAGCAGACCCCCCGCTGCAGAGAGAAGACTCCGTAGCGTATCGATAACCTATAAATCATACCCAATTATGGTGATGCAATTCGACGCTTAACCTACGCCTATTCTATGTGGAAAACTTGCGAATGTAAAGCATTTTTCGATCATCCGTAGGAGTGCTCTCTCGGTACGTAAAGTTATTGAGATTAAAAAACTTAGCCCGTAGCCCGAGAAAGGTGCTACGGTGCCTTGAGAGGTGATATCTAAATTTATGTCCGATAGACGAAATTCCCCTGTCGTTCCCATCGCTGAAGTTCCGCCAGCCGACACCACCCCGTACCGCCCGACTGTGCTTGTGGTCGACGATGAGTCGGCAATTGCCGACACCGTGACTGAGATTCTGTCGCGGAGCGGATATGCCGCGATGACCGCATACGATGCAGAGGAGGCGCTGGAGATTGCATTGCTCACTCCGCCTGAGCTGCTCATTACTGACGTATCGCTGCCGGGCATGAGCGGTATTGAGCTGGCGATTAAAATGCGGCGCATTTTTCCTGAGTGCAGAATGCTTCTTTTTTCAGGCCACGTGGCCACTGCCGACTTGCTTGCGCGCGCACAGCAGGCCGGGCACACCTTTACGCTGATTTCGAAGCCCGTACATCCGAAGGTGCTATTGGCAAGGGTATCGGAGATTCTGAGGCCAGTGAGCAGCGTCTCCGTTTAGCTGAGGGCGCGGTTGCAAAGTCGCATTCGCAAGAGAAATGCCTTTCTGCCATCGGGTCGAGGAGAGTTCGGCCTCAACCCTCATTTCGCCGGTTGTTCCTGATGGAAATATTGCCAGACGGTCTCCGCAGTCTTGCGGGGGACTACGGCGGCCAGGGAGTCGGCCGTGGCCTGCCGCACATCACGAAGGCTGCCGAAGTGCGTCAGCAGGCGCTGGCGCGTCTGCTGGCCGACGCCGGGAATGTTCAGGAGCTCGGAGTCTCTGTCTCTCATCGCCCGGCGCTGCCTGTGATAGCCCACGGCAAAGCGATGGCTCTCATTGCGGATGAGCTGGATGAGATGCAGCACGGGCGAGCGGCGTTCAAGAACGATGGGCTCCTCTTCGCTGCCATAGAGGTAGATGATTTCCTCCTTCTTTGCGATCGACGCGAGCGGCTGCGAAGTGCACCCCAGCGACTCGAGAGCTTCGGCCGCGGCGTGGAGCTGGCCCAGGCCGCCGTCGATGAGGACCAGGGATGGCATGGGCTGGTCTTCTTCTTTCAGGCGACGGTAGCGGCGCTCCACAACCTCGCGCATGGACGCAAAATCGTCGACACCGGCGACGGTCTTCACCTTGAACTTGCGATAGGCCGATTTGTTCATCTTGCCGTCTTCCCACACGACCATGGAAGCCACGGTCTCCGCGCCCTGAATGTGCGAGATGTCGAAGCATTCGATGCGGCGGGGCAGCTCGGGAAGCATGAGCTCGTCGGCCAGAGCTTCCTGGATCGCCTTGCGCGAGGGCTCGAGAACGCGGAAGCGTTGCGTATAGGACTGCTTTGCATTCTGTCCCGCCAGGTCAACGAGGGAGCGTTTTTCACCGCGCTGCGGCACGGCGATTTCGATCTTGTGGCCAGTGCGTTCGCTGAGAAGTGCGGCGAGGGTTTCGCGATCGTCGAAGTCCACAGGGGCGAGAATGGTGTGCGGAACATAGTGTTGATCGATATAGAGCTGTTTGAGCAGGGCGCTGAAAACGGTGCCGGCATTCAACTGCAACCGATGCTCCTCACTCTCCGACGCTCGATCGCCGTTTTCTAATCCCTGTTCCCTGATCCCTGCTCCCTGCATTTCCAGGTCTTCCCAGAAGAATTCGCGGCGGTCAACAATTTTGCCGTTGCGCATGTGGAAGAGATTGACAGCCAGCGAACCATCTTCAAAGTGGTAGCCAAACACGTCGGCGTCATCGTCGAGTTCGGCAGTCGCGATGCGCTGCTTTTCCTGCAGTTGATGCACGGTCGCTAACTGGTCGCGCAGGCGCGCCGCGGCTTCGAACTGCTCGGCTTCTGCGGCTGCCGACATGCGGGCAGTAAGCGCGCGCTCCAACTCGGCGTGACGGCCTTCGAGAAAGAGCTGCGCATCGCGAACCGCTTCCTTGTAGGCTTCGGGCGTGGTGAGCCCCTCAACGCATGGCCCAAGGCAGCGATGAATGTAGTACTGCAGGCAGGCGCGCGGGTGATAGCGCGAGAGATCGACCTTGCAACTGGGAAGGAGAAAGCTGCGATGAATCAACTCGACCACGCGGTACGCGAGATTGCCGGGGAAGTACGGGCCGTAGTACGCAGCGCCGTCTTTGCGCAGACGGCGCGTGACGAAGACCTTGGGGAAGCGATCAGCGAGGGTGAGCTTAACGTAAGGGTAGGTCTTGTCGTCGCGCAGCAGGATGTTGAAGCGCGGCTTGCGCTGCTTGATGAGATTGTTCTCGAGCGCGAGAGCTTCATGTTCGTTGGCGACCAGAATGGTTTCGAGATCGACGGCCTCGCGCATCAGCGAGCCGGTTTTGGCGTTGGCCTGCGAAGCTTCCAGAAGATAGGAGCGCACGCGCGAGCGCAGGTTGTTGGCCTTGCCCACATAGATGACCTCGCCCTCGGCATTCTTGTAGAGATACACGCCGGGTTGAGTGGGCAAGGCGCGGATTTTCTCGTAGAGATCCATCGATGAACGCGGCGCGTGCGGCCAATCACTAGAATAGCGGGATTGTCGATCCGCCGTAATTTGCAGGGCTTGTGAGCCGGACAAGCGAGCAATCCTTACCGGGACCGCGTAAAAATTACACAGATCCGGCGTGAGAATTGACTTCAATATCATGCCGCAAACATCTCATTTTGATGCCATTGCATCTATTTTTTGTGATTGGCCAGGGGGTTGCTAACAGCAGGTCATAGAGGACGGGCCTCACGGTAGGAATTCGAAGGGAGATCCGGCCGGAGGACAGAAAGGTACATACAATGAGGATCCATCGATTCGGATTTGCGTTGACGGCGGCGGCGTTGACCATGTTTGGCGTGAGTGGGTGCGCAAGCAAGAACTATGTAAAGAAGCAGACCGGGCCGCTCATCGAACATACAGATAAACTGGACCAGCAGACCGCCGAGAACAATCGCAACATACACGATGTGGATGATCGCGCGCAGGCGGGAATCCAGAAGGCGCAGAGCTCGGCCGATAGCGCGAACCAGAATGCGCAGAATGCTACCCAGGCGGCAAACCAGGCCAACTCGGCGGCCAGCGACGTGGCGCATCGTGCCGATTCGCTCGACAGCGCGGTGAAGGGGCTGGATAACTACCACGAGGTGACGAAGGTTTCTGTGACTTTCGGCTTCGACAAGGCTGCGCTGACCACCGACGACAAGCAGCAGCTGGATAGCTTTGCCGGGCAGTTGGGATCGGCGAAGAGCTACATTCTGGAAGTGACCGGCGGAACCGATTCCGCGGGGCCGGCCCAGTATAACTACGAGCTGAGCCAGCGCCGCGCCGACGCGGTAGTGCAGTACCTGGCGGCGAAGTATGACGTTGCTCCGCACCGTTTTTATCTGATCGGCATTGGCAAGGACCAGTATGTTGCCGACAACAAGACGGCAGCGGGACGCAAGGAAAACCGGCGTGTGCAGGTGCGCTTGCTAACCAACATGGCCAGCGACAACACAAGCGGCCAGCCAGTGGCTCCGAACAGTCAGGCTGCACCGCCCCAGCAAACGCCCTCTGTTCCCGAATAAGTGGTGGGGAGAGCCGGGGATTACGGCTGCAAAAACTCGGATGGGAGAAAAGGGCAGGCCGAAAGGTCTGCCCTTTGTGTTTGCGCGGGGATCTATGGCCTAACAGTCTAAGGCTTCACAGTTGCGAGCTGCTTCACATGCTCGGCACGGACCTCACTGGCTGTGAAGAGACGCAGGAAGGGCGCGGGCGCGGCGGCTGACTCCACTGCGGGTCGGCCGTTAGCCTCTTCGCGCTCCACGATGCAGACGACGGCGGCCACGACCATGCCGGCCTCCTTCGCAGCTTCAATGGCGGCGATGGTGGAAGCTCCAGTCGTGCAGACGTCGTCGACAATCACCACGCGCGTGCCTTCGCGGCAGAAGCCTTCGATGCGGCGGCTGGTTCCGTGGGCCTTCTCGGCTTTGCGGACGAGAAAGCCGTGGAGGAGCCCGGGGCGAGAATCGGCGCCGGAATGCTGGAGCGCGCGCCAGGCGCTGGCCGTCGCGACATTGGAAACGATAGGATCGGCGCCCATGGTGAGCCCGCCGACGGCTTCGGCGTCAATCTTTTTGGCTTCGAGCAGATCGAGAATTGCGTGCCCGGTGAGGCGACCGCCTTCGGCATGAAGTGTAGTGGTGCGGCAGTCGATGTAGTAGTCGCTGGTGCCGCCGGAGGAAAGCTTGAACTGGCCGAGCTTGAAACTCGTGCTGGCGAGGAGCGTGAGAAGTTGCTGAGCGTGCGTGTGGGTCGTCATCAAGGTCGATTCTAGAGCAAGAGAACGGATTGCAGCTTGCGCGTACAGGTCATCGCGCCGTCACTTCGGCAGAACGCAATCGCAGATCGGTCTGTCGGAGCGATATTCCCGGAGATCGTATTTCAATTCGTACATCTCGGCCCGGTGCGCAGTTCCGGTCCATTGATCGTAGAACTCTAAGAGGGGCTTTTCTCGATCGACGAGACGACTGGGTGGCAGCCCGCCCGGATTTACGATGACGATCGTCCCGGGTTTTGTGCCGGTCACAGTCCAACCGATCGCGGGAAGCTTGATTTGGAAGTCGGATATCTCGACGGGAAGAGGTTTTTCCGGCTGCATCCAGAAAGCCGAAGAAGGATCGAGATAAAGAGCGCCGATCAGGGACCTCAGACCCCACAGACAGCTTGCGGGCCCGATATAGGGATCGACGATGCGTGAGTCAGTGCCGCAGTAACCCTGAGTCATGTTCCCGTTGGATATTCCGCCATTGCGTATGAAATATTGCCAGGTCGCGTCGAGGGCGCGCCGGGCCACTCCTGCCGGAACCGACGGATGCGGCAGTTGCTGGTCGAGAATCAGCGGTGCAGAAATGGCGAAGCGATAACAGATGCTTCGTCCCCTCACCGGATACCCCTCCGGGCCAATGAAGTATTGAAAGGATCTGGAGAAATCATCCAGAGCGGTGGAGATGAAATCGTGGTCCCATAAAGGTTTGACCTGATCGATCCAGAAAAGCTGATAGTGCATTCCCCACGCATTGTAGTAATCGAAATGGTTTCCCGGTCCATCCGAAAACCAACCATCCCCGCGATAGAACTGCTTGAAGCGATCATAATTGTCCCTGGCATTTTCGATGTCGGCGGGGTATCCGAATGAATCGATGACCAGGTTGACGTAAACGATAAACAGGCGCCAATTGTTATCGCGAACTTGCTTCCCGTTCACCTGAAGCAGCCAGTGCGCGGCTTGATTGCGGGTCTTGAGCGGCAATTGCGGCCAGATGGAGTCCCGCACCAGCCAGAGCGTCAATGCGATGTCGGAAGCTTCGACCACGAGCTGGTCGTTATCGCGCATTCGGCCCCAGTAGCCGGGCGACTGAGGATCTGTTCCATTCGTGATGCCATCGATCAGAATCTCGCGCGCCTGCCTGGCACGTGCTGAGTCGGCGGTGGGATTGTTGCGCAACCAGACGGCAAGCAGTGGCGCGACTCTGGCAAAGCCTTCGACGCGATCGCGAAGAGGACCGTGATCGCTCGGCAACCCTGGGTACCGCACCAGCGCCAGGTTCCGTTCCCGATAGGTAACCAGGCCGTCCTGAAAGTATTCGACCAGGCCGTCATAATCGGCGCGGCTGGGAACGCGACCGTCAAGAAACGGTTTGAGGAGGCTTTGGTCGGCGGCGGGAAAATGAACAGGCAAAGGGCCAAACCAGGCC
>JBAWFY010000243.1:0-4552 GCA_049592335.1 Occallatibacter sp. | reverse complement strand
CTCCACGCCAGAACAGGTACACTGTTCCCGCTGCGTCAACGGGACAACAACAAAAACCTTCCTGATAAGGAAAAAGTGTCAGACATGTGCCCGGTCTAATATGTCAGACTTCTCCCCGGCCGTTCATATTTGGTAAGCAGCGACTGAATCGAAAGCGCCGGGTTTTGAAAAATGACCCTACCGCGTCGATTCGAAGAGGAACCAGGCGCGGCGTTCGGCTTGGTCGATCCAGTTTTCGATCATGCTGGTTGTGGCATAGTCGTTGGCGTCGGACGCGACCTCGTGCGCCTCGCGCAGGCTCCCGACCAGCGACTTGTTATCGGCCGCGAGCTCTTCGAGCATCCCGTGCGCCGGCACAAACTCGTAGTCGTTGTCTTTGATGCGCTGCAGCTTCGCGATCTGGCCGATCGACCGGATCGTTTCGCCGCCGATCTTGCGCACGCGCTCGGCGATATCGTCGGTAGCGCCGAAGATCTGCTCGCCCTGCTCGTCGAGCAGCAGATGGTAGTCGCGGAAGTGCGGGCCGTTCATGTGCCAGTGAAAGTTCTTGGTTTTGAGATAGAGCGCGAAAAAATCCGCCAGCAGCGTGTTGAGCGCGGCTGACAAGGTCTTCACCTGCTCCTGGCTGAAACCATCGGGGTTTTCGTGTTTGGCCGCTTCAGAGCGGCGAGCGGTTTGCGGCTTGGCTTGGGGAGCCGTTTGGGTCGACATAAAACCTCCATGCGAGAACGCGGAAGGCGGCGATTCAGAATCCGCAGAGCGCTTCGCGTTAGTCGCGTACTGGATAGGATGCTTCGCCGACGGACCGGGTTTCGCCCCATGCGGCTACCGCGAACGAAAGCCGTTCGGTACCGGGCTGGAGTCGATGGCGTGAAACGGCAGGGAGAGGCTGCGGGGTTCCCGTGTAGTTACCCCAAGAAGAGAATAGTGCTGTTGCAAAAGGACTTAGCTTAAATTTCAAGGCCAGTGGAGTGGCTCCAAAACGGTGTTTTCGAGAGAAATTCCCGCATCAAACAAGAGTGGTATTTGGATTTCACGAAAAATAGCGTAAAATACAAACGTGGTCTCTGTCGGCATAGAGACTCCCCCGGTTCCTGAAAGGCTATGCGTTCAATCCCCCGAATGGAAGGTGCAGGAAATGACAGAGACCTATCTAACTTTTGCGGAGCAAGAGACACAGCGACTGAACACCGAGGTTGAAGCGCTGCAAGGGGAAATTCGTTTCCGGATTGAAACCAGGGATGCCTGGGAAAGAATCCTGCGCGATGCGGGAGTCGAAACCCATCCCGTCTGTCTCAATCTTGCCACTTCAGAGAAGGAGAGGCTGAACGGGGAGATTGAAACGGTGCGAGAGAAGATTCGCCGCGGCATCGAAACCGCCAAAGCCTGGAATGTGGTGAAGCAAAATGCAGGAAATGAATCGCGCATTTACCTTGGCACCACGTTTGTAAGAGGTGAGGACGGCCAATGGGACCGGCAGCAGCTGAGCACGGAGATTGAAGTCCTGCAAGTGGAAGTTCGCCTCTATAACGAAACCAAGGATGCCTGGGATACGATCCTGCGCAATTCAGGAAGCGTATCGAACGCCGCATGTCTGGATATCGCGAGTTCTGAGAGGGAGCGGCTGATCGGGCAAATCGAGGCGGCGCAAGAGAAGATTAGCTCCCGCATCGAAACCAAGAGTGCCTGGGATACGATGCCGCGCTACGCAGAAAACGAAACGCGTGTTTACCAAGGCGCCACGTATGTGATGGGCGAGGATCGCCAATGGCACCTGCAGCAGACCGAAGACACTCCATCAAGTGAAGAGGTGTTAGAGCCGGTCGGCGGACTGCAGCGCACAATCGATGCCGATGCGGCGGTCGATTCAGTGTGGCAGTCGTTCCGAGGTGCTTGTGAGAGGATTCTCGGCAGAACGCAAAAAGACATCGATCTTCCAGTACCCGACAGAGGGCAGTTCCTGAGCCTGGGACTTAATTAACCGCGACCGCGCGCCCACATCGCCACGACAGTTGTTCGGGGCAAGTGCGATAGAGAGCGATTGCCGTCAGGAACAAGTCCGCTTCCTAACCAACCGGACAGCTTCGTAGCGGTCCGGTTGGCCATAGATAGCCAGATATTATTAACCGGCGCAGCACATCAAACTGCGCCTTACACCTTTACAGCAGGATTCTCTGCGTAGTGCAGCAGCGACGCGACGGCGCAACTTACCAGCCGAGTTGCCGCGGAATCGGCGCGGCTAGTGAGAATGGTGGGCACGCGCGCGCCGAGCACGATGCCGGCCAGTTGCGCTCCGCCCAGGTATTCCAGCTGCTTGGCCAGCATGTTGCCGCTCTCGAGATCGGGAACGACAAGAATGTCCGCCTGCCCAGTGACCGGCGAGACCAGTTTCTTGATGGCCGCCGCTTTCTGGCTTACGGCGGTGTCGAAGGCCAGCGGCCCGTCGAGAATGCCGCCCGTGATCTGGCCGCGGTCGGCCATCTTGCAGAGGGCGGCAGCGTCAAGCGTGGACTGGATCTTAGGGTTCACGGTTTCAATGGCCGAAAGCAGCGCCACCTTGGGCTCGGGAATGCCCAGCGCATGCGCCAGGTCGATGGCATTCTGCACAATGTCGACCTTGCCTTCGAGATCGGGCGTAATGTTGATGGCCGCGTCGGTGATGAGCAGGGTACGCGCGTAGGCAGGCGTGTCCATGATGAAGACATGCGAGACGCGGCGCGCGGTGCGCAGGCCGGTGTCGCGGGCCAGTGCCGGCTTGAGCAGTTCGTCGGTGTGCAGGCTGCCCTTCATGAGCGCCTGCGCGTTGCCGGCTCGGCACATCACCACGGCTGCCGTGGCGGCCTGGGATTCGGTCTCAGCTTCGACGATAGGGAATTGGCTGATGTCCACGCCGATCTTTGCGGCCAGCGCCTTCATGGCGGCGGCAGGTCCGATGAGCGTGGGCTCGATGATCCCGGCGGCGGCGGCTTCCACTGCGCCCTTCAGCGCTACATCGCTCAAAGGCCACACCACGGCCGTGGTGATGGCGGGCAGGGCCTTGCAGCGCTCAATGAACTGATGGAATACGTGGTAGTCCGGCGGGTGCCCTACCAGTGGATCGACGGCGCCAGCTTCAGCCAGAGTGGCAAGATCGCTCATGAGCTCAAATCTCCTCTCCCGGCAAACGCGAGAGGTGCCCGGGATCACCGGGTGCCGGGGACCATGGATTTATTGTCGCGTGGCAGCCATCGACGGCGTGTGCCTTGGGTCACAGTACGGGCTTGAATCTCTGAATGCGGTATTAGTGCGTTGGCCACGTGGAACGCCCCACCCCCTGCCGCCGGCAACTTTTCTATCCATATTGCATGGCGTTCGCTGTCTTTGGAACGAGAGAGAAAGAATGCAGTCGGACTGAGCGCAGAAGCTTTTGACGAATTTGACACCACCCGGCGCATTTGCGAGACTCAAAGTTGCTGCCTGCTCAGGCGCATCCGTCTGAGCGCTCTCCCGTGCCGAAGTGGCGGAATTGGCAGACGCGCATGGTTCAGGTCCATGTACTCGCAAGGGTGTGGGGGTTCGAGTCCCTTCTTCGGCACCAATCATTTTAAAATCAATAATTTAGAAGTATTGCAAGGTCACCGACAAGCGTCTAATTGGACTGTTCGTTCCGACACTTGACGTGTTACGGATTTCCATCCATTGTTGAGTTTTGCCTATCGTCATGCAAACTTCACGTCGGAAACTGCTGAGCTTGACCCTCGTCGGCATTCTTTGTCTCGCAATCGAGCCCGACGTCCCCAGCCTCATTCCTCCGGCTGGCCGCATGAACTCGCTTCCGGTTCGCACTCTCTGGGTCTGGGAGCGGCCCGAGGACCTCCGCACCGTCGACCCGCGGACCACTGCGATTGCCACGCTCGACGCCACCATCGTACTCGGCCGTTCCGCCACTGTGATCCCGCGGCGCCAGCCCTTTATCTATCCTGCCACCATCAAGCGTATAGCGGTCATCCGCATCGAAGCTCCGGGCTTGATCGCGCCGGGCCTCGAAAGCACCGCGGCCGATCTCATTCTCGGGTCGGTGGCCGACCCAGGAATCGCCGCCTTGCAAATCGACTTTGACGCGCGCCGCTCCCAGCACGCTTTCTACGCCAGCCTGCTCGAGGATCTTCGCCGTCGGATGCCTGCTCCTCTGCCGCTCTCAATCACTGCCCTCGCTTCCTGGTGTAGTTCCGACGATTGGATCGCCGGATTGCCCGTCGACGAAGCTGTACCCATGTTCTTCCGCATGGAGCCCGACCGCCGCTACGCTTCGCCCGACCGGCCGCAATTCCAGATTCGAGAACCACTCTGCATGAATAGCGTGGGCATCTCCACCCGCGAACCGCACTCCATCTCCCTCGCCGGAAAACGCGTTTACATCTTTCCCGACCGCGGCTGGGGAGAAGATCTCCCGCTCACCGCCGCGACCGATCCAGCGCAAAGGATCCTCCCATGAGAAAGCTCTCGTCCCTGATTCGTCTGTTCGTCTTTGCGACTTTTCCCTTCGCTATGGTCCAGGCCTGCGGGCCCGACT
>JBAWFY010000242.1:0-3155 GCA_049592335.1 Occallatibacter sp. | reverse complement strand
GTACATCTGATACATGGTGTAGGTGGGCACGGGCAACAGCAGCTCATCGCCGGCTTCGAGAAAGGTCTCGAAGAGCACGTGAATCGCCTCATCCACGCCATTGGTCAGCGCCACTTGCTCGGCCTTGAGGCCCAGGTGTGTGGCGACGATCGCCTCCACCGGCTCGCGTTCGGGATACAGCGTGAGCGATCCCGCAGAAACCGCAGCCAGCGCGTCGGTGACTTTCGGAGAACAGGCGAGCGTGTTCTCGTTGAAGTCGAGGCGCAAGTTATTGCGGTTGCCAAGAGGAGGGTGATACTCCATCATGGCTTGCACACGCGCGCGCGGCGCCGGAGAAGCGGTGGTCAATGACTCAGCCACGGAACCTCCTCTTGCTAGCAGATTTTGCACTGAGCCTTGCGCGTATTGCTTGAGCATGGCCAATTAGTCCCTCTGCCTCGGCGAGCAATGCGGCTTTCGGTCCGAGCGTGGCCACGCCTTCGGCCGTGTACTCCTGCACCGTGATCAGCTTAATGAAATCGTTTACGCTCAAACCGCCGCGCACGCGTGCCATGCCGCCCGTAGGCAGGGTGTGATTTGGACCGGAGATGTAATCGCCCAGGGGTTGCGCCGACCAGCGGCCGACAAACACCGACCCGGCATTCTCGACCCAATCGAGATCGCTCGCAGCATCTACCGTTAGGTGCTCGGCAGCAAGCCGATTCGTGATCGCGCGTGCCTCTTCCACCGAGCCCGCCACAATCACAACTCCATTGCGCTTGAGCGCCACGCGAGCGACGATATTGTCGTGGCTCCGTTCCTTTGTCTCTCCAATCACTGCCTGCGCCAGGTCCTCGCGGGTGGTGACGAAGATGGCCAGTGCGGCGGGATCGTGCTCGGCCTGCGCAACCAGGTCGCTGGCGATTTCAGCCGCGTTGCTGCGCTCGCTCATTACCACAATCTCTGTCGGTCCCGCAAGCATGTCGATCGCACAGTCGAACGCGACGAACCGTTTGGCCGCGGTGACGTAGAGATTGCCCGGCCCGACGATCTTGTCTACACGCGCGACGGTCTCTGTTCCGTAAGCCAGCGCAGCCACGGCCTGTACGCCACCGAGCCGGTAGAACTCGGTAATGCCGAGCAGATGTGCTGCGGCCAGCGTTTCCGGCGCGGGCTTGGGCGACACCACAACGATTCGCTTCACGCCCGCGACCTGCGCGGTGATGACCGTCATCAGCAACGTTGAAGGTAGCGGATGCCGTCCGCTGGGAACGTAACAGCCGACCGAGCCAAGAGGGCGTACAAGCTGGCCGGTCGTTAGGCCCCGCATAGGCGAAGACGTCCATGACTTCGGCATTTGCCGCTTGGCGAAAGCACGAACTTGCGCCGCCGCCGTGCGCAACGCGTCGCGCAGCGCGGGATCGAGCGCCTTCCACGCTGCCGCCATCTCTCCGGGGGTGACGCGCAATTCTTCGGGGCCGCGCAGGCCATCGAGTTGCCGCGCGTAACCGAGCAGGGCACTATCGCCACGCTTGCGCACATCGTTGACGATGCGCTTGACGACAGGTACGACAGCGTCAATCGCCGTGCCGCCGCGTTGTTCAAGGGCTGCGAGTGTTTCCGCTGCGGCCTGCGCCCCTCGTCCTTTCGTTCGGATCAGCTTCATGGTTTCGTTCTCACGCAGGGGCTAAAGCCCCTGAGATGTTTATGCGCCGATTGTGGCACGAGTAAACTCGTGCCCTGATACAAGACTCGTCAACTACAGCCCGTAAGCATCCGCACAGAGTGCACGCCTACAGCACAACCTTATTCAGCGGGTACTCTACGATGCCGGCGCCGCCTGCCGTTTTGAGCCGCGGAATCACATCGCGCGCTACGCGCTCTTCAACGATCGTATTCACGGCTACCCACTCGGAGTTGCTCAACTGCGAAACTGTGGGCGAGTTCAACGCCGGCAGCACCGCCAGCACCGCTTCGAGGTCGGCGCGCTTCACGTTGAGCATCAGCCCCACCTGCGACTGCGCATCGATCGCTCCGCGCAGCATGGTGGCGATCTGATCGATCTTCTGCTTCTTCCACGGATCGGCCAACGTGGTCTTGCTTGCAATCATGTGCGTCTCGCTCTCCATGACCGTGTCGATGATCTTGAGATGATTCGCCTTGAGCGAGCTGCCCGTCTCCGTCACCTCGACAATTGCGTCGGCCAGCATGGGCGGCTTCACTTCCGTCGCACCCCAGCTGAACTCCACCTTTACGTTCACGCCCTTCGATCCAAAGTAGCGCTTGGTGGTTTCGACCAATTCCGTCGCAATGATCTTGCCTTCCAGGTCCTCGGCCTTCTCGTAGCCGCTCGACTCCGGCACGGCCAGCACCCAACGTACCTTGCGCCGGCTCTGCTTGGCATAGGTCAGCGTGGTCACGCTTTCCAGGTCGAGTCCGCTCTCGACGACCCAGTCAATGCCGGTGAGTCCCGCGTCGAGCACGCCATGGTCGACGTAGCGCGCCATCTCCTGCGCGCGAATCAGCATGCATTCAATTTCGCTGTCGTCGATTGAGGGGAAATAGGAGCGGCCGTCGGCGTAGATATTCCAACCCGCGCGCTTGAAGAGCGCAATCGTCGCGTCCTGCAGGCTACCCTTGGGGATTCCGAGTCTCAGCTTGTTAGCCACGGCTCACCTCCGCACCGACTTGAACCGGCTTCGTAAAGCAGCTCACCGTGCCCTCGTGGCACACCAGCCCATCGCCTTCTACTTCTACGCGAAAGAGCAGCGCGTCGTTGTCGCAGTCAGTCGAAGCCGAGATCACGCGCAGGCGATTACCGCTGGTTTCACCCTTCATCCAGAGCTTCTGGCGCGTGCGGCTCCAGAAAGTCACAAACCCCGACTCGCGGGTCTTCGCATAACTGGTCTCGTTCAGAAATCCCAGCATCAACACCTCGCCGGTTTTCGTGTCCTGCACGATTCCGGGCACAAGGCCATCCATTTTGCCAAAGTCAATTGTCGGCAGAGTACTCATCTTCTTTCCTGCTTTCTTTTGAGAATTCTTGTTTGCGCATGAAAAAGCCCACCAGCGGAAGTCGCCGGCGGGCTTGATGGATTCTTTCGATCTCTCTGGCCGTTTACTTCAGGCCATGGCAGTCCGCCGGCATGGATGTCCCATGATGATGGTGGTGGCCG
>JBAWFY010000241.1:0-3499 GCA_049592335.1 Occallatibacter sp. | reverse complement strand
CGCAGGGCACGGTCACCGCGGGCAACTCCTCGCAAACCTCCGACGGTGCTGCGGCGGTGGTTCTGGTTGAAGCCGGCCGCGCGCGCGAGCTGGGCCTCAAGCCTATTGCGCGGCTCGTATCCTATGCCGTTACCGGATGCGCGCCGGAGGAGATGGGCATTGGCCCCATCACAGCGATTCCGAAAGCTCTGAAGCTCGCCGGCCTCACGCTCAACGACATCGACCTCATCGAATTGAACGAGGCTTTCGCGGCGCAGGTGCTCGCCATCATGCGCACCCTTTCGCTCGATCCTGCGCGCGTGAACGTCAACGGAGGCGCCATCGCTCTCGGGCACCCGCTCGGGTGCACGGGCGCTAAATTGACGGCAACTCTGCTCCAAGAGATGAAGGCGCGGAGCGCCAAGTACGGCATGGTGACGATGTGCGTCGGCGGCGGCATGGGCGCGGCGGGGATCTTCGAGCGGCTGTGAATGTCGCGTCCTCGATTTCCGATACAGCTCGAAGCTATTCCGAGATGCCGCTTAGCTGGCATACCCAGATCGTGCTGTCCGGCAACAGGAGCTTGTAGCTCTGACTCACCACCGATTGGTTGGCGCTATGATCGTCCTTCGTGAGTTGCGCCGTGTAGTCGCCCGGTGCAAGCAGAGCCCGTTGGTATTTTTCGATTTTCGACTGGCCCCATAATTCAACCTTCTTCCCGTCCAGAACTGCGTCGGCATACAGTCCATAGCCGCACGCGAGGTCCGGCGGTTTGGTGTCGCTGCCACTGCAGTTGAGCCGAAGGTGCGAAGCGGAAATGTGCACGCGGATTGTAAACGCTGCAGGGTCGGTCGGTTTTGGCGCAGGTTGTCCTATGCGGTACTTTTGACCTTGTATAAAGCACGCAGTGCTAAACAGCATGCAGAGAACGACGATGGATTTTTTCATCATGCACCTCGTGAATGGACGGACACGGCAAGTATAGCCGCTTCGCAAGCAGCGGCGGCGCATGCGGCAGGTCTCGAGAGAAATCAGATCTAGGGTTGCGCTCTCTGGCACCTGGCCACTATCTCTTAAAGAACGCCCCCCGCCCGCCGTTCGCCCATGGATCGTAGTGCGCGGCGAACTCGGCGCGCTGTTGGATGCTTGGGTGGCTGTAGAGCCAGAAGACGAGGAATGGATTGGGATGGGGATCCTCGAGCCACGCGGCTCCCAGATCGTTGAATGCGGCGACGGCGGTCTTCTGCGGATCGGGCACGATGCCGTGAATCGCCTCCTGCCCATAGACATCGGCCTGATGTTCAAAGTGGCGGCTGACGGCGTTGGCTACGGGCTCACCGAGGAACATCGCGAGCGAAAAGACGAACAGCAGCACCACGAATCCCGTGCGCGACGCAGGATCGTTCGCGCCCCAGCGCGGGCCAAACCGATGGATGAGCCACGCGGCAAAAGCGGCGCAGGCCCAGTAGAGAAAGAACAGTCCGACTGCCGAGCAGGCAAACCCCTTCGGGATGTGATGGAGCACATAGTGCCCGCTCTCGTGACCAAAGATGAACAGCACCTCGTCGTTGGGAATGCGGCCTGCCGTCGTATCCCACACCACGATGCGCTTGGTCGCGCCCAGGCCAGAGACGTATGCATTGAGCCCGTTGCTCTTCGCGCTGGCCTTCATCAGAACCATGCGCGAGGGTGGAATATCGGTTCCAGTGCGCGCTGCAACCTTCTCAAGTTCGGCGACCAGCGCGGGGTGGTTCTTCTGAAGCGGCTCGAATTGATAGAAAAGAGGTTCGACAAACGGCTCGGCGAACATGAGGAACGCCATGATCGGCAGGGTGACAGCCCAGGACACGAGCCAATACCTGCGAGGCCAGCGTCGCACGATCCAGTTGAAGAGCAGCAGAATCGGCGAGCCGACGAGCGCCAGTGCAAACATTTTCGCCTGGTCGCCCAGCCAACCGAACCAGCCCTGCACGCTGATTCCGTAGGAACGCTCGAAGTGATGCGCGAGGCCGTCGAGCGGAAGATCGGCCAGCGTGGTGACGATGATGAACGCGGCGAAGAACAGCAGCCCTTGCATCCAGCGGCGGCTTGAGACTCGCTGCGTCCAGTGCTCCATCGCGGCCCACCCGCGCGTGGCAAGGAGCAGCCATAAAAAGACGAGGCCCCAGATGGCTCCCGCGATGTCGAGAGTGATGCGAATGCGGCTCAGTGCGATGGCCTTGGTGAGTTTATCGGGCGGCAGAGTGTAGGCTTGCTGCGGTGCGGCCGGCGCCGGCGCGGTTGTCGCGGTCGAGACGAGAGCAAACTTAGGCGCGACGGATTGAGCATGTAAGGAAAGGGAAGTCATCTCTACAACGAGCACTGCCAACCATGTCGCCAGCAGCCATCGGCATCCCATCTTCATTGAGTTCTCTACTCCCTATTTGCTTTTCGCAGCTCCCGGTTTCTTCCACCCGCCGACAATGGCTCCCATCAGCAGCATGGCGAGGAGCCAGAAGATGAGATTCAGCGCGAAGACGGAGTAGCTGCGCAATTCGAATACGGACTCAGTGGCGCGGATTGGCAGCACGCAACCCAGCCACAGGCCTGCGGCCACCTTCATGCCGCGTGCCGTGGTTTGCGGCCCGGTGAGCTGGACGAAACTCGAGATGCAGGTGGCGAGCAGGCAGGCCGCCACGAACGCCGTTGCGGATTGAAGAAACTGGCTGACGCCGGTTGTCGCCATCCAAAGGCGATCGCGCCCGATGCCTTTGAGCCACACGTCGAGAAATAGCGTGTAATAGATTGCCAGAATCAGAATGCTGGTTACCGCAGCTACAGCGATGGCCAGGTAGTTATGCCGCACACGCGGTGATATCATCGGCATTTTGTCGTCCCCCGCTCCGTTCGGCGGGTCGCCGCGCTTCTTCAAATAAGCTGCGGCTTTACCCGCGCAACCCATTTCGCCGGATTCTAGATCATTCTCGCACTCCAGGCGAAGAACGATATCCTTGATCAGAACGCATGAAGCCGGGTGACGACAACAAAACGATGCCTGGCGCCGCACTCGAGCTGTGGTTCGCGTATCCCAGTGACCTTGCCGCGTCGGAGATCGAGCAGGCCTGTGTTGCGATTCTCGATGACGCTGAGCGCGCTCGCGCAGCCCGTTTTAGGTTCGAGAAGCATCGGCGGGAATATATTGCCACCCATGCTTTGACGCGTGAGGCGCTCTCGCACGCGCATCCGTTGCCGTCGCATTCGTGGAGATTTTCCTGCAATAAATTCGGTAAACCATCCCCGGTTCCAGAATGCGGCCTGCGCTTTAATCAGTCGAACAGTGTGGAACTGGCAGTGTGCCTGATTTCGCATGTCGCCGCGCGTCCTGGCGCGACAAGCAGCGCGGCGCCGGAGGTTGGCGTGGATGTGGAATCGTTTTCGCGCGCCGAGGCGATTGTTCCGCTGGCGCCGCGTGTTTTTTCGGCTGCCGAGCGTGCGCAACTCGACGCCTTGCCTGGTCGAGATCGGCCCGATCGCGCTCTGT
>JBAWFY010000240.1:0-2137 GCA_049592335.1 Occallatibacter sp. | reverse complement strand
GGTGGAAGCATCGGCGAGCTACGTCTGGTTCATCTGTTACGCGCTGACCGACCGGACCTCACGCCCTGCCAAGGATACGACGCTTGAGTTGGCGACTTTCCGCCCTTTGTGGGGCTCGACATCCACTCCCTTTCCAAAAGGGGCGGCCTATCTTCGCCGCATCGAAGCGAAGACACCGGAACAGCTTGCGGTCACGCAGCTAAAAGGGCTCAAGCTCCTGGTCTGGGCCATCATGCTCGCGATTCTCGAACGCGGGTGGATTTGGCTTTTCCACGGCTATCTGAAAATCCCGTCACCCGTAGAAGCGATCACCATGAGCGTACATGGAACCCCACTGTCGTGGGCGATAAGGTGGTTGAGCCAGATCCTGTTCTTTTTTGAAGTAACGCTGAGATTTGCGGTTTTCGGGCACCAGATCATTGCTATTTGCCGAATGGCTGGTTTCAATGCCGTGCGCAACAGCTACAGGCCACTCTCGGCGACGACAATCGCGGAGTTTTTCAACCGTTTCTATTACTACTTCAAAGAACTTCTTGTCGATTTCTTCTTTTATCCCACGTTCCTTCGTTTCTTTAAGAGGCATCGCGGGCTCCGGGTGTTCTTCGCTACTTTCGTGGCGATTGCCTTCGGAAACTCGTTCTACCATCTCGCCCGCGACTGGCAATTCCTCCAAAGAGATGGGCTTTGGAGGGGACTCGCCAGTTATCAGGTGCAGTTTTTCTACAACGTGATGATGGCCACGGCAATCGGTGTATCGCAGTTGCGCAAGCGCAGCCCCAATGCAAGCGGCTTTTTCCGCCGACGCATCGTTCAACCGGCTGGAGTGATTTTCTTCTATTGCCTGCTTGGCGTCTTTGGGGATGAAACCCGCTCGTACACGCTGGGAGTACACCTCAAATACCTGGCGAGCCTGTTCTTCATCCGGCTCTAGGAGTGCATATGGATAAGAAAAACGAAATTCGGGCGCTTGTCCGCAGATTGCTGGATAGCAACGGCGACACCGGCGACCTGTCGGATCAGGACTCCATTCTCCTCAGCGGCCGCCTGCAATCCATCAATGCCGTCGAGATTGTCGTCTTTCTTGAGGAGACGTACGGGATCGATTTTGCGGAAATCGGCTTCGATCGCGATCAGCTCGACAGCGTGGATGCAATTTGTGCTCTTATCGAAACTTCTGGCCAAGTTCATTGAGAACCGAGAAACCTGAGCGAGGCTTACGGCCAGCCGGTTCACGACTCCCGGATGGCGAAGAGATTGAAGAGCCGAGTGCCCGCCAGCATCGGATCCTGCTCGGCGATTACCCGGAAACCCCGCGACGTCAACAGGGCACTCACCGCTTCGAGCGCGCCATCTTTATCGTGAACCTCGATCACAATCTGACGGATGAGGGGCCAGTGGTCGTCGCGGATTCCCGCCAAAACGTCCCGCTCGCTGCGTTCGGCATCGATCTTTAACAGATCGATGCGGCCGATCAGCTCCTGATCGACGATCTCGGAAAGGGTCCGCAGTTCGCACTGCAGCACCTCTTTCCTGAAGAGCAAACCGGAGAGCCGGTCGGCATTCTGCGGGGCGAATCCGCTGTTCAGCAGATAGGCTCGGGTGTTGTTCCGGTCGTCCTGCGGATCGGCATAGAATCCGGACTGGATCGTATTCCCGGGATAAAAGGTGAATTCTGCGACGCCGGAAGTTCGCGATAATCCGCACTCGAAGATGCGCGCGTCGATCGAATGGAGCGCGACATTGGCCTTGAGGCATGCGAAGGCAGTGGGGCTCGGCTCAAATGCGAAGATCCGAATCCCACTGCGTTCGCGATGAAAAAACAAGGCCGCCAGACCAATATTGGCTCCCACGTCGAAGACGCAGTTCCCGTCGTCAAGCTCGATTCCATTACGGAGATAACACCTGGACGCAAACATCTCGCGGTGCATGAAGCGAGCCTCATCTGGATTCAGCGCAAAGATGGTTAAACCATCGGGCAAAGCAAATTCTCGCATCACTTTCACTCGTTTCTTTTGCTCTGAGTTGAGGCACAGCCCGGAACCTGATTCTCGTCGAGCATGCGGGCCAGAGCTTTGCGATCGATTTTGCCATTGCTGTTGGCGGGCAGACTCGGCAGCTCATGAATCCTCGCGGGAAC
>JBAWFY010000239.1:0-4261 GCA_049592335.1 Occallatibacter sp. | reverse complement strand
TGAGCAGCACCATGGCGGCGATCAAGAGCAGCACGGCGGTGTAGCGAATGGGCAGCAGGTCGAAGGCGAAGATGGCGAGCAGCACCATCAGCGTGCCCAGAGCGCCAGGTACGATGGTTCCCGGAGCGTTAAATTCCAGATAGATCAGAAGCGCTCCGCCGACCAGGAACAGGAGCGCAATGTTCGGATTCACGAGCCAACCGAGCAGCTGGTCGCGCAGCGTGATTTGGATGGGGACGATGCGTGCACCGGTTACGTGCAGCGTCGTGGTCGAACCGTCGAGGCGGGTCACGGTGCGGCCATCGATTTTCTGCAGGAGGTCGGCGTCGCTGTTCGCGATCACGTCGATGAGGTGCTGGTTGAGAGCCTCCTCGGCGGTATAGGAGTGCGACGATTTCTCCGCTTCCTGCGCAGCATCCGCGTTGCGTCCGCGCTTGCTCACATAGGAGCGCATGAAGGCTTCGGCGTCGTTCTCCACTTTCTGCATTTCGATGTCATCGGGCTTGCCGCCCTCGAAGACCACGTGCGCCGCGCCGGCCTCGGTACCCGGAGCCATCGCGGCCACGTCAGCCGATTCAAGAATGAAGAATCCGGCAGAGCCAGCGCGCGATCCAGTGGGAGCGATGTAGACGATGACCGGAACGCGCGAGCGCAAGATGGCTCCCACCATGGCGCGCATGGAATCAACCAGACCACCCGGCGTGTCCATATCGATCAGGAGCGCCTGTGCGCCGTCGGAGTTGGCGCGCTCCAAGGCGCGCGCGAGTTCGTCGGCGCTGACCGGCTGAATGGTGTCGTGCAGAACGAACTCGTCGACGAACGACTGCGGGACCGGCTGCTTGTTGGCGGGAGCGGATTGCTGCGCGCGCCCTTGCACGATCATGCCCAGCGCCAGCACGGCGCACACCACAGCAGCAACCCACACTGCGCTCGGCCAACTTTTCTTCGCCGTTTGATTCATGGCTCGCCTCTTCCCCGGCCAACCTCGCTAAGTTGCTAACATGCGCGAAGCGCAGGCTCACTCTGCTGCTTTTTCACTTCTGCCCGGTACGCGTCTGTACCTGGCGCACGATTTCTTCGGCCGCGTGGTTCCCCGGGTCCAATTTCAATGCGCTACTCGCTTCGGTGTTCGCTGTGTCCAACTGGCCGGCTGCCAGATCGAGCCGCGCCAGCACAAGATAGGCGGCAGCCGAAGGCGCCAGTTCAAGCGAAGCCTGGGCTTGCTTGCGGGCCGCATCACTATCGCCGCTGCGCTCGCGCACCTCGGCCAGACCGGCGTAGGCCTCGGCATTCTTGCCGTCCGCCGCTGCCGCCGCATGGTACAGCCTCTCCGCTTCGAGCAGCAATCCGCGATCGAGGTAGCCCTTCGCCTGCGTACAAAGCGCCTGTGCGCGAGCGCGCGGTGGGAGAGCCGCGAGCCGCCCGGCCTCCATCTGATCGAGCATGGCCACGGCCTGTTTGAAGGCCGAGGCATCGAAGGTGCGGACAATGCGTTCCAGAGGGTCATTACCCGACGCGGGGCTGGCTGCTGCTGGACTGGCTGCGCCCGGGGCTGCGGCAGGCGCCTTCCATGCCGATTCCAGCGCCTGCGCTTCGCCGTCGTTGGGGCGCAACTTGAGATACTGCGCCATCTCATTGAGGGCTCCGTCGACATTTCCGTGGCGCTTCAGGCTCACGGCAAGATTGAAGTGGTAATCGGGCGCATTCGGGTCCGCCGCAGCCGCCTGAATAAACAGCGAGGTACCGTCTTTCTCCTGCCGGCTTAGAGCCACGCCTTCGTTGTTCAGGACCTCGGCGAGCGGTAACACCCGCGCGACTTCGGCAAAGGAATCGGCGGCCTGCGCGTAGTTGCCCGAGAACAAAAGCGACAGCCCGCGATAGAAGGCCGCTTCCAGGCCATCCGCGCCGTTGCGATCCACTTTGGCAAAGGCGTCCGCGGCTTCCGCATAATGCTGCTGGTTGTAATTCTCCCGGCCCAGCGCCATCCACGCCGGACTGAAATCGGGGCTGAGTTTTACCGCCTGCTCCAGGTGCCGTTGCCGCTCCGCCTGGTCCGGCTCGGTGATGCCGCGAATGTATTGCTCGAATGCATCCACTCGGATCTGGCGCCCCGCGGCCACAAACGTTGCTTCGTCGACGTTGATCACGGGATCGAGCTGCCGCGTCAACCGCCACGCCAAGGCGCTGAAGACGCCCATCAGATCGCGCATCTCTCCGCGCACGCTGACCGGGGGCAACATGCGAAGATTCGGGACGTCTACCAAAGACGCTTCGGCGGTGATGGTGGTTCCATCGATGGTGTAACTGCCCACGACGATCGAATCCGCGTCCAGCGTCTGCGCGAGCTTGAGGGCGCTGGCCCGCGACGGCTGAAACCCCTGCGGCAGGCCCAGATGGTCCAGAGCATAGATGCGGTCGGCGCGGCTCGTGGGCTCGAATCCCGCCGAAGCAAAACGCATGCTCAAAATTTCGGCTGCTGCTTCGCGCACCCACTCAAGGCTCGGCTGCCCCGTCCGGTTGTCGAACGGCAGTACGAGCAGAACGCTTCCGCCCGCGGAAGAACTGGAGCCTCCATCGTCACTCGCCGAAGCTGGCGGCTGTTGCTGTGCGCCAGCCACAGCCGCGAATGCCGACAGCACCGCCAGCACTGCAACAGCCGTGAACCGCTGCGCTCGCTCCCACCGCTCTTCGATTTCAGGAATCACAACAGGTCGATTATAGGTCGTGGCACCCACGTGGGCGCTGGCCGCCTGCGTCGCCTTAACTCGCGCCGGAGACCTAAGAATCCGAATCGCCCGTCAAAGATCGCACGGTGTCGGCGAGTTGCTCTGTGACCTGCAAGCCGTCTTCGCCGTTCGCAAGGACAACACCACAATGGGTTCTTAGCAGACTGCTTTGCGCAATCCGGCAGCGGCTGCGGTTTGGCAGAATCCGATTTCGCTTGGCCCCTCGCATCTCCGCCACTATCATCGATCTATGACGCCGCTCACTCCTCGGCCGCGCTTCAAACCCCTCTGGCGAGTGATCATCGAAGTTGCGTTCATCATTTTTCTGTTCTATTCAAACCTGCTGATGGGGGAATTCACGCGCGCGAATGGTCACGGCAAGACTTTGGCATTCGCGCTGCACGACGTCGTCACGCCCGAGAACTTCCTCATCGCGCTGATTTCCGCGTTCATTGGCTATGTGGTCTTTGAGTTCCTGCGGCGGAAGCTGTGAGAGGCAGGGATTAGGAATTAGAAGGCGTGGAAGGTCAGCAGGCGTGGATGCCAGACTTTTTCCCTAAGAATGAGAGCGGCGCGAACGCTGGAATCGATGAATGCCAGGGAATGTTGAAGCGCCGGTCTGGTGCGCTGGCCGGCAGTTGGAACGATCGAACTCATCCCTGATCCCTATTCCCTGCTTCTCTCAGTCCGCGTAGGCCACTTCCTGCACCTTGGCAAGCTGGACGAGTCGCTCAGGATAGTAGGCGTTGCGCACGTACTGCTTGATCATGCGATTGGTGTTGAAGTAGGAGCCGTTATAGGCGAGCGTGGTTTTCATCAGGCGCGCCCATTTCTCCGGTCCTTCGCGGTAGAGCGGAACCACTGCCGTTTCGAGCTTGCTGTAGAGTGAGTGCGCCTCCGCGGTATCGTCCACGCCGTCCTCGATGGCCCATCCCGTAAAGCCTTCGATGCAGCCCTCGATCCACCATCCATCGAGAATCGACAAGCTGGGCACGCCATTCATGGCTGCCTTCATGCCGCTTGTGCCAGAGGCCTCGTAAGGACGGCGCGGCGTGTTGATCCACACATCGACGCCGGCAGTGAGACGCGCGCCCAAATCCCACGCGTAGTTTTCGAGATACACAATGCGCAGCGTGCCGCTCGAGAGCCTGCCGGCTTCCTCAACCACCTGCTGGATGAGCGCCTTGCCCGGATCGTCCTGGGGATGGGCCTTGCCGGCATAGAGAATCTGTAATCCTCCGGCCCTGACCGCGATTTCTTTCAGGCGCTCGGGGTCGCTGAACATCAACGTGGCCCGCTTGTAAGTGGCCGCGCGCCGCGCAAAACCCAGAGTCAGCACGCGAGGATCGAGCACCAGTCCGGTCCGCGATCCAACTTCTGCGAGCAGTTCTTCCTTGGCGCTCGAGTGGGCCGCGATCATGGCCCCTTCGGGAATGTCGATGGCGTTGCGCAGGTAAAGGTTGTCGCGCCGCCATCCGGAAACATGCTCGTCGAGGGTGCGCGCGACGGACTCGCAAATCCACGTGGGCGCGTGC
>JBAWFY010000238.1:0-6231 GCA_049592335.1 Occallatibacter sp. | reverse complement strand
CGATGTCATCGCGCTCCAGGAGCGTGAGTTGATCAATCATCGCATCGCGCTGCGCAAGAAGTACGACTCGTCGATTCCCATCCTCGGCTTCCCGGTTGAGCTCCGCCAGGTATTCATGAATCTGATTGCCAATTCCTTACAGGCTATGCAGGATGGGGGGCAGCTCCGCCTGCATGTAAGGGAAGCCACCAATTGGACCACGCAGGCGCGCGGCATGGCGATCTCCATCACGGATACGGGTAGCGGCATCCGCCCCGAAGATGCCAAGCAACTCTTCCAGCCGTTCTTCAGCACCAAGTCGACGAAGGGAACCGGGCTGGGCCTTTGGATCAGCAAGGGGATTCTACAAAAGTACGACGGCCGCATCTCGTGCCGGAGTTTTTTCCATGGCAACGGATGCATTACCTGCTTCCACGTTTTTATCCCGGTGAATGGACTCGCGAGCCGGACCAGCGGTGAAACGGCAAGGCCGGAGTCTGCCGGCGCGCCCGCAGAAAATCAAGGGGCTCCGCCGTTGGAAAACAACGGACGCGGCACAGTCTCAGCGGTCGATGTCGCGTAAGGGAGCGGGGCTGTCGAGCACGGCGACGGAATCGGGCGGCAGTTCGGCCGTACCCTCTGTGAGCCGGATCGTTGGCCGCGAAGCCAGGATGAGAGCGCTCGATTTGGGAACAGGGAACGAGGCGTTTTGCGCGCCCAGATTGCAGAGCACCGCGATGGTTCCGCGCTCGTAGCGAAGGTCAAGCTCCTCCTCATCGAATGTGACCCGGATATTGTTGGGGGCGCCATGATTCAGGCACGGCTTCGTCCGGCGCAACCGGATCAGCGTGCGATACCACTCGAGCATCTCCGCGTGCTCGCCATGGCTCGCTTCGCTCCAGTCGAGCTTCGATGCTTCAAAAGTGCGCCGACTCTCCGGATCGGGGATGGTCTCGGGAGCCCAGCCAAAGGCAGCGAACTCGCGCTTCCTGCCTTCGGAAACCAGACGGGCCAGCTCTTTGTCTTCATGACCGGCAAAGTACTGGAACGGCGTTGATGCGGCCCATTCCTCGCCCGCAAAGATCATGGGCACAAACGGGCTCAGGAGAAAGATGGCCGCGGCAATCTTCGCGCGATCGATTCCGGCAATGTGGCTGATCCGTTCGCCGACGGCGCGATTGCCGATTTGATCGTGGTTCTGCATGTAGCCGAGAAAATGGTGCTGCGATAGAGCGCCGGCCGGCTTTCCGTGCACGCGCTTCCGGTATTTGGAATAGATGCCGTCGTAGACAAATGTGTGCTCGAGCGCCTTGGCCAGTTGCGCGAGCGAGCCGAAGTCTGCGTAGTATCCGGTTCTTTCGGCGGGACAGAGAACCGTGAACAGCGCGTGATGGAAATCGTCGCTCCACTGCGCGTCGATTCCGTAGCCGGCGGCTTCACGAGCCGTGACCACGCGCGGATCGTTCAGGTCGCTCTCCGCGATCAGAACCAGCCCGCGTCCAAGCGCGGCTTCGAGCGTTTCTGTTTCGATGGAGAGCTGCTCGAGAAAATGAATGGCGGAGCGATCGACGAAGGCGTGGACGGCGTCGAGCCGAAGCCCATCGATGTGGTAGTCGCGCATCCACATCAGCGCGTTGTCCAAAAAGAATCGCCGCACCTCATGCGATCCGGCGTCTTCAAGATTTACTGCGCCGCCCCATGGCGTGTGATGGGAATCGACGATGTAGGGGCCGAATCTGCCGGTGTAATTCCCCGAAGGCCCGAAGTGGTTGTAAACCACGTCGAGCAGAACGGCCAGCCCTCTGGCATGCGCGGCGTTCACAAAGCGCTTGAGAGCATCGGGCCCGCCATACGGCTCGTGCACGGCGAAGAGCGCCACTCCGTCGTAGCCCCACCCGTGCTGTCCATCGAACGCGTTTACCGGCATCAGTTCGACGTGCGTAATCCCAAGCTCGACCAGATATTCCAGCTTTTCGATTGCAGAATCGAGCGTGCCTGCTGGGGTAAACGTGCCGATGTGCAATTCGTAGACGATCGCGCTGGCAAGAGGAAGCGCCTGGAAACCCGCGTCGTTCCACGCAAAACGGCCGTGGTCGTAGGTCCGCGAAAGACCGTGCACTCCGTTAGGCTGCCACGGGGAACGCGGATCGGGATACACCTTCGCGTCGTCATCGACTAAGAAACCGTAATCGGTTCCGTGGCCGCCATCGTTCGCGCCGAGATCGCTCGCATTGAGTTGCCACAAACCGCGGTCGTCGGGACCGTCCATGGTGCGCACTGTGCCGGCAACACTGACCGACAGCCCCTTCGCGAGCGGAGCCCAGACCTCAAATAGGTGCATCGCCTATCCTCCCTGCCTGGTGAGAAGCGCTGCCGGGAATTGCCCGAAAAGATTCTGCACTCGTAGCGAACCGCCTTCGAATCTCTCGCCGGTGAAAAGATGATTCCAGTTGCCCCTGGGAAGCTCGACCGTGGTGGAACCGAAGTTTCCGCCGAGTTTAAGATTCCATCGCGATGCCACCACGGCAACATTTTCTCCGCGCAGATAGGCGACAATATGATTCTGCCTGGACCCTTTGCCGGCGATGGGAGTGTAAGCAGCATCCTTGCCAAACCAATCGGGATGCTCCAGCCGCAGATGTAGTGCTTTAAAGATGACCCACAGTTTCGGTAATCCCTCGTCCATGCGTTTCATGATCTCTTCGGGCGGCATTCCGCTCTCGAGTTCGGCGAGCAAGGAGCGCCTGATTTCATAATCGACGGCGCCGCGATTGTCGGGATCGACCAGATGCAAATCCCAAAGCTCACTCCCCTGATAATGATCGGGCACGCCGGGGGCGGTGGATTTGATGAGCGTCTGCGCCAGGCTGTTGATTCGCCCGGCGAGCAGAATCCGGGAGACAAATTCCTCCAGATTCTTGATAAACTCGGCTGATTCATAAATGCGCTGAACGAATGTCTTGAGCGCATCTTCAAAATCCTTGTTCTGCTGCGTCCAGCTTGTGTGCTCCTTGGCTTCGCGCGCGGCTTTTTCGATGTAGGCCTGTGTTCGTTCGACGGGAATCGGCCAGGCTCCGATCAGGGTTTGATACAAAAAATACTCCGTATTGCGATCGGGAAACTCGCCAACTTTGAAGGGACGGTTCATCCGCGACCAGCGGCGCAAGGCTGCGCGCCACGGGCCGGGAGCCTCCGTGAGCACGGCCAGGCGCGCCCGCACATCGTCGGCGCGTTTGGTGTCGTGCGTGGAGAGCGTATTCATAGTTTGCGGATAGAGCCGCTGCATCTTCTCGCAGAAGGCGTGGAACTCTTCGAGACTTGACCCATTGCGTTGCGGCGAGCCGCCCACCTCGTTCAGCGCGATCATGCGATTGAAGCAATAGAACACCGTGTCTTCAACGCCCTTGGCCATTACCGGCGCAGTGAATTGTTGAAAGCGCAGCAGGAACTCGTTTTCAAGTTCGCCGCGCGCGCGCAGTCTGAGCACGTCCCTCATAAAGTCGAACAGTCCCGGTTCGACATCTGTGCGGCGGGTCTTTGCGAGGGATACGGCGGCATCGATGGCAGCCTCGTCCTCTTCATCGATCTCGCCTCGCTGCGGAGCGACATAGGTTCTGTAGATCGCAAAGGCCGCCGCAACCTCGCGAATCGCACGCCGGATCTCAGCTCGCGTGTAATCACGGCGATCGCGGTTGCTGTCGCAAATCTCAACAAAGATCTGGGCCAGCCGATTCACATCGCTACCCAGCGCCTCGTGCTCCACTGCATGTTTTTTGGAGCAGACAAGCGTGTCGTAATCCTCTTGCTTGCCGATGAACTCACGGTAGATTCTGTCGATCTCGGCGAGGCCCTCCGGGTGCACGAGAATTCCGTTGCAGATGTTCAGGAAGTCGTAGCCCGTGGTGCCATCGATGGGCCAGTTGGCGCGCAGGCTTTCGGAGGGCTGGAGGATTTTTTCTGCGAAGATCAATGCGTCGGGCGCGGCCGAGCGCAGGCGGGCAAAATACTGCTGTGGATCGCGCATGCCGTCGGGGTGATCGGCACGCACGCCGTCGATGACGCCGGTGCGAAGCCAATCCAGAATCCGCGCATGCGTGGCAAGAAAGACATGAGGCCGTTCCATCCTCATGCCGACCAGAGTATTGATGTCGAAAAACCGCCGGTACCCGAGCTCCTGGTCCGCGGTGCGCCAATAGGCCAGCCGGTAATGTTGAAGATTCAGGATGGCATCCACGGCGTCGTGGTCCTTATTGAGATCGTTTGCAACCTGTGCGATGGCTTCAGCTGCTCCGGGGGTTTCGCTGCAAAAGCGCCGCAGCAGTTCGTAGAGGATGGTTTTGTCGCGGTGACGGGCAGCCACAGCGTCATCCTCGCCGGGTTCGGGCTGGGGCAGCCGCTCCAGGCTGTCGGCAATGAAACTCAGGGTTGGAGCATCCATGCGCTTGGCAGCGATCGAAAGAGGAATGGCCACGGACCGCGGCGCCAGCGGGAAGACATGATCGAAGTAGCGAACCCGGAAAGACCCGCAGTCAAACTCCATGACCAACTCGCCCGCGCTCAGGATCTGTCCGTATTGGCCGCCGAGCACAGGGATCAAAACTTTGTTCTGGAGTTTCACCTCGGGCGAATTCCAGTCGATGTCGAACCAGGTTGCGAAGCGGCTCGAAGGCCCGTTCTCGAGCACGTCCCACCAATAGCGGTTCTCCGGACCTGTGGCCATGTGGTTGGGCACGATGTCGAGGACCTGGCCCAGGCCAAGTTCGTTCAAAGCTTCACAAAAGCGCCCATGCCCCTCTTCGCCCCCAATCTCGGGGTTTACACACTGCTGATCGACGACGTCGTAACCATGCCGGCTGCCCTTGGCGGCCCGAAGGTAGGGCGAACAATAGATATGCGAGATTCCCAGTTTTTTGAGATAACCGGCAATCGAAATGGCGTTTTCGAAGGTAAGTCCGGCATGGAGCTGCAGCCGATAAAAGGACGAGGGTATTCTCCCCATACCGGACTTTGATGCGCCGGGACTCGCCACCGGGGAGGCACAATCGCGGGGAAATAAATGTGACGATGTGAGTTACAGCCCGGGCACGGCCGGGCGGCATCCAAGCCAGCATGAAGCGGACTCTCCTGCCCGGGATTCCTTATCCCCTGGGGGCAACGCCACAAAAAAAAGGTACGAACTTCGCCCTCTTTTCCGAGAAGGCTACACGTGTCGAGCTCTGCCTGTTCGATGCCGACGGCCGTGAGACCGATTGCGTCTGCCTGAGGGAACGAACAGCGCACGTCTGGCATGGGCTTGTCCGCGATATCATGCCCGGCCAGCTTTATGGTTTTCGCGTGGACGGGCCGTGGGAGCCGGAGAAGGGTCTGCGGTTCAATCGCAACAAGCTGCTGATAGACCCCTATGCGCGGGCGATCTCAGGCCGCGTGGACTGGAAGGGCCCCATATTTTCGCACGATGTGCTCTCAGGCGACGACCTGAAGATGGATACCCAGGACAGCGCCGCAGCGATGCCGAAGTGCGTGGTGGTCGACGACCGGTTCGATTGGGGCGGCGATGAGCTGCCGTGTACGCCGCTGTCTGATTCGGTGATCTACGAAGTGCACGTCAAGGGCTTTACACAACTACATTCGCGCATCCCCAAGAATCTGCGCGGAACCTATGCGGGGTTAGGGCATCCGGTATCCATCGAGTATTTCAGGAAGCTGGGCATCACGGCGGTCGAGCTGATGCCGGTCCATCACTTTATCGACGAAGGTCACCTGGTTGATAAGGGACTTAGCGACTACTGGGGATATAACACGCTGGGTTACTTTTCGCCTATGTCGCGGTATAGCTCATCGGACGATATGGGCGAGCAGGTACGAGAATTCAAAGAGATGGTAAAGGCGCTGCACGCGGCAGGGATCGAAGTGATTCTCGACGTGGTGTATAACCACACGTGCGAAGGGAACCATCTTGGCCCCGCACTAAGTTGGAAAGGCATCGATAACACAAGTTATTACCGGACCGTCGAGGATAATCCGCGTTATTACATGGATTACACAGGAACGGGCAATACGCTGAACGTGCAGAACCCGCAGGTCCTCAAGATGATCATGGATTCACTGCGCTACTGGTCTACGGTCATGCACGTGGACGGGTTCCGCTTCGACCTGGCGGCAACACTGGCACGAGAACTGCATGACGTCAGCCGCCTGTCGTCGTTCTTCGACACCATTCACCAGGATCCGACGCTGGCCGATGTGAAGCTA
>JBAWFY010000237.1:0-1871 GCA_049592335.1 Occallatibacter sp. | reverse complement strand
GTGGTGGAAGTGGGCAGTGTGCTCACCTCCCTCCTGCTCATCGTCAACTTCCGCCATCATCGTGAGACCTTTGGCTTCAACCTGCAGATCACGCTGTGGCTGTGGTTCACGGTGCTGTTTGCCAACTTTGCCGAAGCCATGGCGGAGGGCCGCGGCAAGGCGCAGGCCGATACCCTGCGCAAGGCCAAGGGCGAGACCATCGCCCAGCGCTACACCGCCGACGGTGGTTTCGAAGAGGTCGTCAGCGGTTCTCTGCGCGCGGGAGACGTGATCTATGTCGCAGCCGGCAACTACATCGCGGGCGACGGCGAAGTGATTGAGGGCGTGGCGTCGGTGGATGAGTCGGCAATTACCGGCGAGTCGGCTCCCGTAATTCGCGAAGCCGGCGGCGACCGCTCGGCCGTTACCGGCGGCACCAAGGTGCTGTCGGACTGGATCAAGGTGAAGATCACCTCCAATCCCGGCGAAACCTTCCTCGACCGCATGATCGCGCTCGTGGAAGGCGCCACACGACAGAAGACACCCAACGAAATCGCGCTCAGCATTCTGCTCTCCGGGCTCACCATCATCTTTTTGCTGGCGGTGGTCACGCTGCAGCCGTTCGCCATCTACGCCCACGCTCCGCAAACCGTGTTCGTGCTGGTTTCGCTGCTGGTGTGCCTCATTCCTACCACCATCGGCGGATTGCTTTCGGCCATCGGCATCGCGGGCATGGACCGCCTGGTGCAGTACAACGTGCTGGCCATGAGCGGCCGCGCCGTGGAAGCCGCGGGCGACGTGAACACGCTGCTGCTGGACAAGACAGGAACCATCACCCTGGGCAATCGCCAGGCGGTGGAATTCATTCCCGCGCCTGACGTGAGCCAGGAGCGGCTGGCTAACGCCGCGCAACTGGCGTCGCTCTCCGACGAAACTCCCGAAGGCCGTTCGATTGTGGTGCTGGCCAAGGAAAAGTACAACCTGCGCGGCCGCGATCTGGGCGGCATTCATGCGGAGTTCGTGCCCTTTACCGCGCAAACGCGCATGAGCGGCGTCAATCTGCCGGGCACGCGGATTCGCAAGGGATCCGTGGACGCGATTGCCCGCTTCCTTGAGGAGCAGGGCACGGCGCTTCCGCAAAAGGTCCGCGAGAGCGTGGAAGACATCGCGCGCCTGGGCGGCACGCCGCTGGTGGTCGCGGAAAATTCCTCGGCCCTGGGCGTGATTTATTTGAAGGACGTGGTCAAGGGCGGCCTGAAGGATCGTCTTGCGCGCCTCCGCGCCATGGGCATCCGCACCATCATGATCACCGGCGACAATCCGCTGACCGCGGTCGTGATCGCGCGCGAAGCCGGCGTAGACGATTTCCTGGCCGAAGCCAAGCCCAAGGACAAGATGGACCTGATCAAGCGCGAGCAGGGCAAGGGCAAGCTGGTAGCCATGACCGGCGACGGCACCAACGACGCGCCCGCGCTGGCGCAGGCCGATGTGGGCGTGGCCATGAACTCCGGCACCCAGGCTGCAAAAGAGGCAGGCAATATGGTCGATCTTGATTCCAATCCCACCAAGCTCATCGAGATTGTGGAGATCGGGAAGCAGCTTTTGATGACGCGCGGCGCTCTGACGACGTTCTCCATCGCCAACGACGTGGCGAAGTACTTCGCCATCATCCCGGCCCTCTTCGCCGGCACCCTGCCGTGGCTGGCGGCGGTCAACGTCATGAACCTGCATTCCCCCACCTCGGCCATCCTCTCCGCGGTGATCTTCAACGCCATCATCATCCCGGCGCTCATCCCGATCGCGCTCAAGGGCGTGGCCTACCTTCCGCTGGGCGCCGACGCCCTGCTGCGGCGCAACCTGGTGATCTGGGGGCTGGGCGGCGTGGTCATCCC
>JBAWFY010000236.1:0-2339 GCA_049592335.1 Occallatibacter sp. | reverse complement strand
ACTTAAGCCCATTTTGGAGGCACTTAAGGCCATTCAAGGGCCACTTAAGCCGCATGCTACTGATTCACTCCGCTGGCCAGGAATCCGCCGTCGACCACCAGCACTTGTCCGGTCACAAACGACGCGCTGTCTGAGGCAAGATACACCGTTGCGCCGATCAGCTCTTCGGTCTTGCCGAAGCGGCCCATCGGCGTGCGCATCAGCAGCTCCTGGCCGCGCGGCGAGCTGTCGAGCAGCTTGGCATTGAGGTCGGTGCGAAAGACGCCCGGCGCGACTGCGTTTACGGTCACGCCTTTCTTTGACCACTCCACGGCCAGCGAGCGCGTGAGCGACGCCACGCCTGCCTTCGAGGCTGCGTAGGCAGCTACCTCGTTCAGCGCGACGAAACTGTTAAGAGATGCGATATTCACAATCCGCCCGTAGCCGCGTTCCAGCATCGGCCGTCCGAAGACCTGACAGGCGCGCAGAGTGCCCGTCAGATTCACGTTAAGAATGTTGCTCCACTCCGCCTCATCGAAGTCGAGCGTCGGCGCGCGCTTGATGATCCCCGCGCAATTCACCAGGATGTCAACTTTGCCGAAGGCTTCGATCACCGCGGATTTCAACTTTTCGAGCGAGACGCGGTCGCCCACATCCGACGCGATGCGCAGCGTCTTGCGCCCGCGCGCCTCAATCTCTTTTGCCGTCGAGTTTACAAGTTGCTCGCGCCGCGCCGTGGCTACCACATCCGCGCCAGCATCAGCCAGGCCAAGACTCAACGCCAGCCCAATGCCCGACGTGCCTCCCGTTACCACCGCAACTTTGCCTTCAAGACTGAATAACTGCGCTTTCATTCGATCTCCATGTAGATCTTCTTTGAACTGCGGTGCCGCATCTCAATTTCAGGCCGGCGTTGCCGGTTACAGCTCCGCATCAGAAAAGGCTAAAAGCTTCTTCCTAGAAATACCGGTGCTATATGCCGATCATACAAGTTCGTAGTCACGTTTTTCGCGATCACGGTCTCATTCGCTTCGAGCAACTCAAGATAGCGCGACCCCATCTTTGCCGCCACTTTAAATCCCACGTGCAGCAGTTGCCTGAGGCTCGGATTGTAGGCCGGATTGTCTTCCAGGTGCCGCAGTGCCGCAGTGTATTGCTCCGAAGTCCAGCCGCGCACCGCATCGGCCGAGGGCAGTTGCCGCGGATCAATGTCGATCACGGTTGCATACGGCGTGCACAGCTCTTCCCTGTGCGCCAGCGCCTCGGCATACACATCCTTGGCCAGCGCCAGGCCATCCCCACCGGCTTCGGCCAGGCCGATCAGCTCCTCCAGCCACGTGGTTCCCGCGGTCTTCAAATGCACGCCGACGTTGAACCGCTGCATGGTCCGATGAATCGCGGGATAAATCGAGAATTTATCGCTGCCCGAGTGCACGCTCAGCTTCAGGTTTTCCGGCAGCCCGTATTGCCTCACCGCGTAGGCGATCGCGGCCACGTCGTGCGCCATCTCATGCTCGAACTGCGCCACATCGCCCACGTAGTCCACGCCCTTGTTGAAACGGCCGCTGAATTTAGGCGCAATGGTTTGCACGGGAATCCCCTCGTCGGCGATCGCCGCCAAAATGATCAGCAGCTCCACCGGACTCTGCGCGCGATCGGTCTCATCCATCGAAACTTCGGGAATAAAATTCCCCGCGCCGTTCGCACTGAGCACGATGCGGTAGACTTCGCCGGCTTTCTTGACCGCGGTCAGAAATTTCCGCGCCGTCTGCCCGAGGAGTTCGGGCGTGATATCGAAGGCCTGGTCGGCGCCTGGAAGCTCGATGCTTCCATGGAGCTCAGGATGGCGTTGCACAAATTTATCGATTTCCGCGGCCTCTGCGGGCTGGCCGATGAAATCGGCTACGTCGAAGGTGAAAAAATCGCATGGCGCGAGGAATCGTTCGACTGTCGCGGCGGTAATGTGGTCCGCGTCGCAATAGTAAGGCAGCTTCCATCCCAGAGCCTTCACTGCCGCATCGGCCTCGGCGCGCACACTCGCCGGCTCAGATCCAATGATGTTGTGCTCGCGGTTCGACTTGTTCCAGACCGGCACAACTTCGATCCCATGTTCGAGTGCCTGCACGCAAGCCTGCAACTGCGCCTTGGCCTGATGCGCAAAGCGGTCGCCCGCGCCCACCGAATATTTGCCTAGCTTAAGACCCTCACTCCCCATTGCTATCCTCAAACCGGCTGCGGTGCGCCCACAATCCCAGCCCCGGATTGGCTACAAAGAAAACCTCTTCGCCATTCACCTGGTTCCAGCCGTGGCGCAGTTTTTCCGGATCGTATTTCTTCGTCATCGCCTGCAACTCGCCGTA
>JBAWFY010000235.1:0-2234 GCA_049592335.1 Occallatibacter sp. | reverse complement strand
TGGGTGCCCGAGAGGCGCTCGAAGATTCTGTGGGCGACGCCGGCGAGGGCGCGGCGGCGTTTTAGCGCGAGCCGGACTTCGCCCATGTCCGCATACCAGAGGAGCGAAACGATGTTGCGGATGTCGCGAACGAAGACGCCCTGGTCTGTCAGGAGAATGAACTGCGCGAGCGATCCAGGCGGCGACCCCGGACCGGTGAGGTCGACGATGGCAAGGGCGCGTTCCGGCTCCCGTACGTGCTCCATGATGATGTGGTCGGCGATCGCGGAAAAATCGGGAGAGACGAAGCAACCGGCGGCGCCACCGAAGAAGATTGGCGGCGGGGTGTGCACTCTGCGCGGCGCGTCGCTGTCAGGATCGGCATGATAAGCGGCGGCGTTGAAGGGCCCGACGTCTCGCGGTGCGGCGAATGCGGTTTCTATGAGCCATTGCACGGGGTTTTCGAGGTGCTCGGTCAGCTCGCGGTAAGCGATCTGAATCGCTTTGAAGCGCTCCTCGGCTTCGCTGCGCTTCGCGGGCTCGCGCTCGTAGCGATCGGGGTGCCAGAGCTTGGCCGCGGAGCGATAGGCTTTGTGCAGAACCGAGCGCGAGCGTGGCGTCTGCTCCAGACTCAGGACTTGGGCGTGTTGCACGCAGCTTTCACAGACGCATGGCATGGGGAGGGGTCATCCGGAGAAGCCGTCTAGGTCTTCGCGGAGTTTGTCGAGCAGGCGTTGATTTTCCGCCCGTTGCTTTTTGAGTCCCTCGACTACTTCGTTCGGAGCTTTGGCAAGAAAGCCTGGGTTGTTCAATTGGCGATCGGCGGTTGCTACATTTTTCTCCAGTTTCGCGATCTCCTTGGTCAGACGTTCGCGCTCGGCGGCGGTGTCGATCTTCTTTTCGTAGAGCACGGCCACGTCGAAAATCGGCGTGGAATGCTTCGAAAGGCCTGCCGCGATCTGATCGACGAAGCGCACTTCGCTTACGCGGGCAAGACGCTCGATGATGTCGCGATTCTCTTCGGCGATTTTGCGCGAGGACGCATCGGTGCGGATTTCGATGGATACAACGGCCTTTTCTTCGACGCCGATCTCTTTACGCAGGGCGCGGATTTCGGTGACGTAATCAATCATGATGCGAAAGTTGGTCAGGTTTCGTTCATCATCTACGGTGTTTGCTGCTTTTGGATAGCCGGTGAAAGCAATGGATTTCGCCGGACGGTTGCCGTCGTAGACTACGTGCCACAACTCCTCCGTCAAAAACGGCATAAAGGGCGAGAGCAGACGAAGCGCCATTTCAAAAACCTGAACCAACGTTGTGAGAGCGGTCTTTGTTGCTGCTTTGTCCGCGGTCTCTGTGAAATCGAGACGTAGCTTGACGATTTCGAGATACCAGTCGCAAAAGCTGCCCCAGAAAAACTGATAGATCGTGTTGGCCGCTTCGTCGAAGCGATAGTTTTGGAGCGCCTCGTTCACCCTCGCGGCTGTCGCATGCAGCTCGGCAACGATCCAGCGGGCTTCGAGCGGGGCGTCGGCGGCAACCGTGGGCATGGAGCCGAGCAATGAGGGATCGACTTTGATGCCGACTTCAGCCGCTTTGTCCACGTTCATGAAGATGAAGCGGGCGGCGTTCCAGATTTTGTTGGCGAAGGCGCGGTAGCCTTCGGTGCGGGCCACATTGAACGCGATGTCGGTTCCGGGCGAGGCCATCGACGCGAGCGTGAAGCGGACCGCATCGGTCCCGTACTGCTTCACAATCTCGATGGGATCGATGACGTTGCCCTTGGTCTTGGACATCTTTTCGCGGTTAGCGTCGCGGACGAGGGCGTGGATGTATACCTCGCGGAATGGAACGGATTCTGAGAGGGGGCGCGGGTCTCCATCGGGCATGGGAACGTCTTTCGAGAACCAGCAGCCCATCATGATCATGCGGGCGACCCAGAAGAAGAGGATGTCGAAGCCGGTGACGAGGAGCGAAGTGGGGTAGAAGGCGTCGAAATCCGCTCTCGTTCCCGGAGTGATGTTTGGCCAGCCAAATACCGAAACCGGCAGCAGGCCCGAGGAGAACCACGTGTCGAGCACATCGGTTTCCTGGGTGATCTGGTCCGAGCCGCAGTGGGCGCAGGCCGTTGGATCGCCGGCCGAGCCCGGCTGGGGCACAGTGATCTTGTGGCAGACGGCGCAGTGCCACGCGGGAATGCGATGCCCCCACCAGAGCTGGCGCGAGATGCACCAGTCGTGAATATTCGTCATCCA
>JBAWFY010000234.1:0-4081 GCA_049592335.1 Occallatibacter sp. | reverse complement strand
CCGCTGTTCGCCTTGTTCGAGGAAGGCCCGCCAGAGCTGATCAATTTGAGGCCTGAATGTGGATTCCACGAAGTCGTCAATTCTGCGTCCAATGATTTTGTTTCTTGGAAGTCCGAACAGCTTGCCCGCGCCGCAACTGGCGTCCCGATAGTTGCGGTCGTTGTCCGCGATGAGGATGGGCTCGGCAGGCTGGAAGACAAGCGCCTGGAACAGCAGTTCAAGCTGTCTTGGACCGTTATCTAGGAGCCACTGGCTCTGTGGCCCGGAGGCCGCGGAGTGCATAATTTCCTTCCTGATTTTTCCTGATTTAGAACCCACCTAAGGAACAAAATATCTCATCGCGCCACACGGAGGCGTCTGCTGTTGCTCGGCCTGCCAGCTTCGTTCAGGGCAGGCAGGAACACGAGGCAAGCTCATCGTCCGGATGCCTCCTTCAGTTTCGGATTGTGCCATCCGCCATCTGAAGCGATGAGCGCGTCAGCCTCTTTCGGCCCCCAACTGCCGCGCCGATAAGGGCGAACCCGGTGGTGCGCTTTCAGGACCGGATCGACCACCTCCCACGCGGCATCGACCGCGTCCTCGCGGGTGAAGAGGGCTCCATCGCCGGCCATAGCGTCGCCCAAAAGCCGTTCGTAGGGCGCTTCCTCTCCCGACTGATCTTCGACCAGGTAGAGCTCTTTCTGCTCGCCGACGAACTCCTTGCCTTCGAGCTTCACGCGAGCGGCCAGGGCGATGGCGGCGCTGGGGGAGAGCCGAAAGCGCAGATAGTTGGCCCGGCCCGTGGCGGGCGCTGAGTCGGCGAAAAGCCTCTGCGGCGGCGGCTTCAACTCCACCAGTACCTCGGTGGCGGTATCGGGTAGGTATTTGCCGGAGCGCAAGTACCACGGCACTCCCGCCCAGCGCCAGGAGTCGATGAAAAGCCGCAGGGCGCAGAAGGTCTCGACATCGGAGTTCTTCGCCACGCCTGGCTCCTTCCGGTACCCTGCGTACTGGCCACGCACCAAGTCGTCGCGCGTCAGAGGGCGCATGGCTTCAAAGACTTTGGCTTTCTCGGTGTGTACGGCTCCGAAGTCCCGATCGGACGGTGGCTCCATGGCAAGCAGCGCGACGACCTGGAAGAGATGGTTCTCCACCACGTCGCGCAGACAGCCGGCGCTTTCGTAGAAAGGTCCGCGGTCCTGCACGCCGAAATCCTCGGACATGGTTATCTGGACACTGGCCACGTAGTTGCGGTTCCAGATCGGCTCCAAGAACGAATTGGCGAATCGGAAATAGAGGATATTCATGATCGCCTCTTTCCCGAGGAAGTGATCGATGCGGAAGATCGAGTCTTCCGCGAACACGGACCGCGCGGCCTGGTTGAGTTCCCTGGCGGAGGCCAAGTCACGTCCGAATGGCTTTTCGACAATAACACGTGCATGCCGGGCCAGGTTCGCGGCACCGAGTCCTTTGATTACCGTCTCGAAGAGCGGGGGCGGGATCGCAAGATAATAAGCTGGACGCCGAGCGCCACCCATAGCGCTCTTTATCGCCGTGAACGTGTTCGGATCTTTATAATCTCCGCTCACGTACTTGAACAAGGACAGAAGATGGTGGAGGGCACGCCGATTATCCATCCCGCCCGATCGCTTAATGCTGTCCGTCACGCGTTTGTGCAAACGCTCCAGACTCCACTTTGGGAGGGCGACGCCGATTACCGGAACCGTGAGGGTTCCTCGTTTCACCATCGCATAGAGTGCCGGGAAGATCATCTTATGGGCAAGATCGCCCGTCACACCGAAGACCACCAGCGCGTCCGAACGGGAGGCGGCCATCAGGCAGCTCCTTTCTGGGCAGGGGCACTTTCCTCATGGCCACTAGCCCGAGGCTTGGTTTTTTTCTTCCACAGGCGAAAGCCGCCCACAAAGGCGTTCCGGTTGTTGCCCAGGTGAGTGTCTGGAGGCAGCTTCCCGACGTTTTTCGCATTTCCTCCGCCCAGCACCACGTATTCAGCTTCTAAAGCGTCCTTCAGCCGTTCCACGACATCGGCTACGTGACGCCGCCAATTCTTTTTTCCCAATCGCTTCAGACCGCGAACACCGACGTAGTCCTCGTAGGTCTTCCCGTTCTTGTAAGCAAGATGCCCTAGCTCCATCGGCTCAAGTATTCCATCGACGATCATTGCAGACCCGAGCCCAGCGCCGAGGCCCAAGAAGAGCATGCGGCCCCCATGGTAGCTTCCGAGCGCCTGCATGGCAGCATCATTGATAACTTCAACTGGACACCCAAATGCCTTGCGGAAATTAAATCCGACCCAGCCACCGCCCAGGTTGTGTGGCTCGTGGAGAGGGCGTCCATGGATTACCGGCCCGGGATAGCCGATCGAGACGCGGCCATATTCCCAATCTTTGGTGACGCGCTTCACATCCCGCACCATTTTACGGGCGGTCATGTTCGGGCTGGAGGGAATCTTGCGCTCCTCGCGTTGTCTGGTTGCCAACACCTTGACATGTGTACCCCCTACATCGATCACGAGAACCGCATTGGCGCTCTTGGAGGACGCTCTCACGACTTCTTCTCGATATGGCCGCCGAACCCGAATCGCATCGCGGAGAGTAACTTATTTCCGAAATCTTCCTCGCCTCTTGACGTGAACCGTTGGTAGAGCGCTGCGCTCAAAACCGGGGCCGGAGCACCTTCGTCGATAGCAGCGGTAATGGTCCACCGGCCTTCCCCGGAATCGGATACGCGGCCCGAAAACTTGGAGAGATCTTGCTGCCCGAAGAGCGCGGTTGCGGTCAGGTCCAGCAGCCAGGAAGCGATCACACTGCCACGACGCCAAACTTCGGATACGTCAGCCAGATTGAAGTCGTATTGATAATGTTCCGGATTGCGCAGGGGCGTTGTCTCGGCATCGACGGTCTGGCCCTGTTTGCCAACGTTGGCGCGCCGCAAAATGTTCAGCCCTTCGGCATACGCTTCCATGAGGCCGTATTCGATGCCGTTGTGAACCATCTTGACGAAATGGCCGGCGCCGGAAGGCCCGCAAAACAAGTAGCCTTCCTCAGCCGTTCCACCGGACTTTTCGCGCCCCGGCGTGCGCGAGATATCGCCGCGTCCCGGTGCAAGCGTCTTGAAGACCGGATCCAGGTAGCGAACAGGTTCACTTTCACCTCCAATCATCAGGCAGAAGCCACGCTCGAACCCCCACACGCCACCGCTGGTCCCGACGTCTAGGTAATGAACACCTCGCGGCTTAAGTTCCTTGGCGCGCCGGATATCATCGATGTAATAAGAATTGCCCCCATCCACGATGATGTCGCCCTTCTGCATTTGGGCGCTGAGGCCGCGCAGCGTGTCATCGACCGCCGCCGCGGGCACCATTAACCAAGCCGCGCGCGGAGGTTTTAGCTTGGCCACGAAATCCTCGAGCGATGCGGCTCCTGTCACGCCTTCCTTCTCCAAGTTCTTAACGTTCGCCTGGTCCTTATCGAAGACAACGCACTGATGGCCTCCGCGCAGCAGACGGCGGACCATATTGGCGCCCATCCTCCCGAGGCCGATCATTCCAATCTGCATTTTTCCGTTCCTTTCTTTTCAAAACTTAGACCGGCCAAATATGTTCCACGCAGGGACTACTCCGATGCTCAGCGCTTGAGGCTGCGGTAATGCCGAATGAGGGCATTGGTCGAGCTGTCATGCTTGAGTGGTGGCTGATCAGCGTTCTTGAGTTCTGGTCTCACGAGCTCCGGAATGATGCGCTCGGCCAAGACCTTACCGAGCTCGACACCCCACTGATCGAATGAATCGATCTGCCAAATCGTTCCCTGGGTGAAGACGCTCTGCTCGTAAAGCGCAATCAATTTGCCCAGCGTCTCCGGCGTCAGCCGCTCGGCCAGGATCGTGTTCGACGGTCGATTGCCCTCGAACGTGCGATGCGGCACAAGCCACTCCGGTGTGCCATCCGCTCTGACTTCTTCAGGCGTCCGCCCGAACGCGAGCGCCTCGGCCTGCGCGAACACATTGGCCAGCAGCAAATCGTGGTGATTGCCGAGCGGATTGAGGGCCTGGGCGAAACCGATGAAGTCGCACGGGATGAGCT